>NZ_AJRC02000005.1:0-139614 GCF_000298695.2 Streptococcus sp. GMD3S
AAGCGGTGGTGAAAGAAGTAACCCCAACCAGCACTAACGCAACCAGCACAGGTCCTCAGGGTGTTCCACAAACAGGCACTCCAAGCTTCCAAGGTGGCGATCCACTGGTTCCAATCGATGAAACAGTTGAGCCAACCTTCGAAGATGGAAGCAAAGAGAAGACTATTCCAGGTGAAGGAACTTACACGATTGCACCAGACGGCACAGTGACCTTCACCCCAGACAAACAGTTTGTCGGAAACCCAACTCCAGTTACAGTCAAACGTGTGGATAAGAACGGCACCCCAGTTACTGCAACTTATAGTCCAGAGTTTACGAAAGTAACACCAACAGGAACTAGCGCAACTAGCACGGGTCCTCAGGGTGTTCCACAAACCGGTACCCCAAGCTTCCAAGGTGGCGACCCACTGCTTCCAATTGATGAAACAGTTGAGCCAACCTTCGAAGATGGAAGCAAAGAGAAATCTATTCCAGGTCAAGGAACCTACACGATTGCGCCAGATGGTACAGTGACCTTCACCCCAGACAAGCAGTTTGTTGGGAACCCAGATCCAGTTACAGTGAAACGTGTGGATAAGAATGGCACCCCAGTTACTGCGACTTACAGCCCAGAGTTTACTAAGGTGACTCCAACTGGTAAAGATACTTCTTCAGTTAACATTAAGGGTCTTGTTCAAACAGGTACGCCAACATTTGAAGGTGGTAATCCGCTTGTTCCAATCGATGAAACTGTGGCGGCGACATTTGAAGATGGAACAACTGAAAAAGTGATTCCAGGTGAAGGAACTTATGCAATCTCACTAGATGGCATCGTCACCTTCACTCCAGAAGCTAATTTTGTAGGAAAAGGAACAGGCGTAACGATTGTCCGCAAGGATAAGAATGGTACTCCAGTTACTGCAAGCTATCGCCCAACAGTTGTAGATCCATCTACTGGTCATGACACGACTTCTACAGGAGCAAAAGGCCAACCACAAGTGGCAACACCAACGTTTGAAAGACATATCGATAGTACAGTTCCACCAACCTTTGAGGATGGCAGCACGACTATGGTTGTTCCGGGTGAAGGAAGCTATACAATTGATAAAGATGGTCAAATTACCTTTACTCCAGAACCAGACTTTGTTGGTACAGCTAAAGGATTGGTTGTGAAACGTCTGGATGTGTATGGAAATGTAGTTATTGCTCATTACACACCAACTGTCCTTGGACAAACACAAGTGAGTGATGCGACATCAGAAGGTCTTAAAGGTCAAACTCAGACTGGTAAACCAAACTTTACAGGTGATGTCGATCTGACAGTTCCGCCAACCTTTGAAGATGGAACAACTGAAAAAGTCGTTCCAGGCGAAGGAACTTATGTAATCTCACCAGATGGCACCGTCACCTTTACTCCTGAGGTAAACTTTGTAGGACAATCCAAAGGTGTGAAAGTGATCCGTAAAGACCGTAATGGAAATATCATTTCAGGATTCTATACTCCAACAGTAGTAGAACTTCCAGAGCAAGTGAAGCCGTCTGATAAAAAAGAACTTTCAGTACCTGATTCGAAACCAGATCAATTGACTCAAAACATCTCTGTAGAAAAAAATCAACTTCCAAATACAGGAAGTCAAGAAGATGGTTTGAAAAATCTAGGAATTCTAACAACCCTAGCAGGTGTCATGACACTTGGATTGCTAGGTAAAAAGAAACGAAACGATGAATCAGACTAATCATTTTTAAGAACCGAGAAATCGGTTCTTTTTTATGACATTTGTCATATTTCCTAGTGACAGAAGCATCTAGCTCCGTTTACTTCAAAGGACTATAATTGAAGTATGAAATGGAGGAAGAAGAAATGAAAAATAAAATGATTGTCGCAGTGAGTTTAGTAGCAGCAGGAGTTATGACCTATCTCATGTTTTCAGGATTGGACGAGGGTTTCTACCATTTTCCTTGGGAGCTCTTTGCTGGCTTTGGAATGATGTCTTGGCTTGTCAGAGAAGGTTTGAAATTATTCAGAGATGTGAAAAAGGAGTTTGAGGAATGAAAAAAGCAATCATCTATCTCTTTATCGGCTTGTCACTCTTGGTATGGTTAGTGGAAATGTTTACTGGTTGGTTTGACCAAACCTTGCTTCGGCAATTCATTCGTGGTGCTTGGGGTTTTGGATTTATGATTTTCGTTGTTTTCCCTATGGGAATGAAGTGGTTGAAAGGAGAATCTCATGACTGTGATTAAAGTTGAGAAATTGAGTAAGAAAATAAAAGACAAGGAGATCTTGCGGAACATCTCCTTTGAAATCAACGATGGTGAATGTGTCGCCTTGATCGGACCTAACGGAGCAGGTAAGACGACCTTGATTGATTGCCTCTTGGGCGACAAGTTCGTGAGCTCAGGTCAGATAGCTATTCAAGGCTTTGCACCAACAGATCCTCGATTAAAGCAGCTTATTTCTATCTTACCTCAAGAAAATACGGTGGTTCAAGACTTGAAAGTGAAAGAACTCTTATCCTTCTTTCAATCAATCTATCCAAACAGTCTCTCCAATCAAGAAATTGATGACTTGCTGAGATTTTCGGACAAACAGAAAAATCAGCTAGCGGGCAAGTTGTCTGGTGGGCAAAAACGTTTGTTCTCTTTTGTGTTGTCTTTAATAGGTCGTCCGAAAATTCTATTTTTAGACGAGCCAACTGCTGCCATGGATACCTCGACTCGTCAGCATTTTTGGGAAATTGTCAATCAGTTAAAGAAAAATGGTGTCACCATTGTCTATTCTTCCCACTATATCGAAGAGGTAGAACATACGGCTGACCGCATTTTGGTCCTCCACAAGGGAGAATTGATTCGCGATACGACGCCTTATGCCATGCGTGGTGAAGAACAAGAAAAACACTTTACGGTACCTCTAACTTATCAGGAAGTTATCAGCACTTTGGACCAGGTTCAAGAGCTTGAAATCAAGCAAAATGCTCTTTCCTTCACAACCAAAGAAGCCAGCCAGGTATGGAAAGTCTTGCAAGATCAGGGCTGCATGATCGAAGAAATTGAAGTTCGCAATCGAACTCTCTTAGACAGTATCTTCGAAACGACTCAAGATTAAAGGAGATTGACGATGAAAAATATGACAAGTCTCATGAAAGTGGAAATCATTCTGATGAAACGGCAAGCAGTCTACTACTTGCTATCCATCGGACTTCCAAGTGTGTTTTACCTTATCTTTTCTGGTATGATGTCAGGGTCAGATATTCCAGAAATTGCTCTTCAAGCCTATCTTTTTGCCATGACGCTCTTTAGTATCATGTCAAGTGCTTTTTTCAGTATCCCAAGCACACTCGAGTCTGATAAGACAAACAACTGGCAAAAATTGATTCAACATTCTCCCGTATCTATGGTAGAATATTATGTATCAAAACTGTTCAGTACCCTACTGACTTTCTTGTTATCAATTACAGTTGTCTTTTCAGTTGGTCATTTTGTCCGTGGAGTGACTCTGCCTTGGCTTGACTGGATGGTAATTGGTGCTATTTTGCTGATCGGAAGCGTTGTCTTTATCAGCATGGGGGTCTTGGTGAGCTTGCTACCCAGTGCTCAACTGATGACGGTTGTTGGAAATATTGCCTATATTGCTTTGGCTGTTCTAGGTGGACTGTGGTTCCCCTTGGATTCCTTCCCAGAATGGCTCCAATCTATTGGAAAGCTGACTCCAACCTATCAACTGATGCAGGTCGTCTCTACTTATTTGGAACACCATGAATTTAATATTCTTTCTGCCTTGGTTGTGCTAGGCTATACAGTTTTCTTTGGTGTACTGGTAATCCAGCTGAAAAAAAGGATTGAGGTAAAATAAATCTATGTTGGAAAAATTTAAAAACATTCATTATATGTTTCATATTTCAATTGTGTTTATCATCTTTCCTATAGCGGGCGTCATCGTTGGAGATTACCCGCTTTTAACCTTGCTATGGACCCTACTATTTGTACTTGCCTTCTATTTGGTTTTAATCAGTCAGAATCGCACCGTGCAGTGGCTAGCATGGTGGTCCATGCTTGTCTACATTTTTTATACATCTGTTTGGCTAAGTTCAGGTTTCACATGGTTTATCTTTTATTTATCCAATCTCCTTATTTATGAGCTGGATGAGATTTCTTTTCACTCTTGGCGTTTTGTCAGTTTTATTGTCCTGCAACCATTTATTCTGACCGGAATCTATATGGTCAATCATGTTAGTCCCTGGCAGCTACTCTTTTTCTTGGTGACCTTTATCTTTTCCGATGCAATGACCTTTGGTCTTTATCGAATTCGATTGTCGGAGGACATAAAAGAAGAAAAGATGAAACAAAATGCCAAGCTCAATCTTTTCTTGGCTGAAAACGAACGCAGTCGTATCGGTCAGGATCTCCATGACAGCCTAGGTCATACCTTTGCCATGTTGAGTGTGAAGACGGACCTTGCCCTCCAGCTTCTTCAAATGCAGGCCTATCCTCAAGTGGAAAAAGAATTAAAAGAAATTCATCAAATCAGTAAAGAATCCATGAATGAAGTCCGTACAATTATCGAAAATCTTAAAACAAGAACCCTTGCTTCCGAGTTTGCGACTGTTAAAAAAATGCTGGAAATTGCAGGAATTGAAACGGAAATCAATCACCAACTAGATACAGCTAGCCTAACTCAGGAATTAGAATCAACGGCCTCCATGATTTTGCTTGAGTTAGTGACCAACATCATCAAGCATGCTAAAGCATCGAAAGCTTACTTGAAATTAGAACGAACTGAGAAAGAACTCATCCTAACAGTGAGAGATGATGGCTGTGGCTTTGCTTCACTAAAAGGAGATGAACTCCATACCGTTCGAGACCGTGTCCTTCCTTTTTCAGGAGAAGTAAAGGTGATCATTCAGAAACATCCGACTGAAGTGCAGGTTCGGCTACCTTATAAGGAGAGAAATTAAGATGAAATTACTTGTTGCAGAAGATCAAAGTATGTTGCGAGATGCTATGTGCCAGTTGCTTACCTTTCAACCAGATGTAGAGTCTGTCCTACAAGCCAAGGATGGCCAAGAAGCAATCCAACTCTTAGAAAAGGAGTCTATAGATATCGCCATTCTTGACGTAGAAATGCCTGTTAAGACAGGCCTCGAAGTCTTGGAGTGGATACGAGCAGAAAAGCTAGAAACAAAGGTGGTTGTGGTGACGACCTTCAAACGTCCCGGATATTTTGAACGTGCGGTCAAGGCTGGAGTGGATGCTTATGTCTTGAAAGAAAGAAGCATTGCAGACCTCATGCAAACCTTGCACACTGTTCTCGAAGGACGCAAGGAATATTCGCCTGAATTGATGGAAGTGGTGATGACGCATCCTAACCCGTTAACAGAGCAAGAAATCGCTGTTTTAAAGGGAATTGCTCAGGGCTTATCCAATCAAGAGATTGCAGACCAGCTTTATCTATCAAATGGAACCGTCCGAAACTATGTCACCAATATTCTTTCGAAACTAGATGCTGGTAATCGAACAGAGGCAGCCAACATTGCAAAAGAATCTGGTTGGCTTTGATAAGAAGGGTTAAAAAATTCCGAAACGATAACTTGAATCAAAGGAAATCCATACTAGAAAGGAGGAGGTAAATCGCCTCCTTTTCTGGTTTAGAAAAGCGGTGAAAGCTAGTGTCAAAGAGTTAAAAGATCAGAATAAAAATGAAAAATATCTTGACAATGAAGGAAAAATTGTGTTACAATAATAGACGGTACTTTTTACTTTTGGTCTCTCAAAAGTGTACAGGGACGTGCTGACAAATGTTGCAAAAGTACACACAGATGGTAGCTGTCACCAAGTGTATCATCACCAAAAATAAAAAAACACAGGAGAATGTAGATGCCTACAATTAACCAATTGGTTCGCAAACCGCGTAAATCAAAAGTAGAAAAATCTAAATCACCAGCTTTGAACGTTGGTTACAACAGTCATAAAAAAGTTCAAACAAACGTTTCTTCACCACAAAAACGTGGTGTTGCAACTCGTGTGGGAACAATGACACCTAAAAAACCTAACTCTGCCCTTCGTAAATTCGCTCGTGTACGTTTGAGCAACCTTATCGAAGTTACTGCCTACATCCCAGGTATCGGACACAACTTGCAAGAGCACAGCGTGGTGCTTCTTCGTGGTGGACGTGTAAAAGACCTTCCAGGGGTACGTTACCATATCGTCCGTGGTGCACTTGATACTGCAGGTGTTAACGATCGTAAACAAGGCCGTTCTAAATACGGTACTAAACGTCCAAAAGCATAAGGAAAGGGGATAAAGAGAAATGAGTCGTAAAAATAGAGCTCCAAAACGTGACGTATTGCCAGATCCGCTTTACAATTCACAACTAGTTACTCGTCTTATCAACCGCGTTATGCTTGATGGTAAACGTGGTACAGCTGCTTCAATCGTTTACGGTGCTTTTGAGCAAATCAAAGAAGCTACTGGAAACGATGCACTTGAAGTATTTGAAACAGCTATGGAAAACATCATGCCTGTACTTGAAGTACGTGCACGTCGTGTTGGTGGATCTAACTACCAAGTCCCAGTTGAAGTTCGTCCAGAACGTCGTACAACACTTGGACTTCGTTGGTTGGTAACCATCGCTCGCCTTCGTGGTGAACACACAATGCAAGACCGTCTTGCAAAAGAAATCTTGGATGCTGCGAACAACACTGGTGCAGCAGTTAAGAAACGTGAAGACACTCACCGTATGGCTGAAGCTAACCGTGCCTTCGCACACTTCCGTTGGTAAAATCATGATGCTAGGAACGGTAAGGATGCAAGGTGAAAATAGGAAACTGACGCAGTATTCGACGAATACAAGGAAGTTTATCTTTTTCACACAGCATCCCGTTCCGGCTCAAATAGGCTAATTAACTTTAGCCCGAGTTCAATTCAACTTATCTACAAGTTGAAACCAACAAAAACAAGATAAACATTGAGAACGGGTAGGTCCTGCCTATCCGTTTTTATTAAAATCGTGTTATAATAGAATAGAAATTAAAATAAATAGGAGAAACAAACCTCATGGCACGCGAATTTTCACTTGAAAAAACTCGTAATATCGGTATCATGGCTCACGTCGATGCCGGTAAAACAACAACTACTGAGCGTATTCTTTACTACACTGGTAAAATCCACAAAATCGGTGAAACTCACGAAGGTGCGTCACAAATGGACTGGATGGAGCAAGAGCAAGAACGTGGTATCACTATCACATCTGCTGCGACAACAGCTCAATGGAACAACCACCGCGTAAACATCATCGACACACCAGGACACGTGGACTTCACAATCGAAGTACAACGTTCTCTTCGTGTATTGGACGGTGCGGTTACTGTTCTTGACTCACAATCAGGTGTTGAGCCTCAAACTGAAACAGTTTGGCGTCAAGCAACTGAGTACGGAGTTCCACGTATCGTATTTGCTAACAAAATGGACAAAATCGGTGCTGACTTCCTTTACTCAGTAAGCACACTTCACGACCGTCTTCAAGCAAACGCACACCCAATCCAATTGCCAATCGGTGCTGAAGATGACTTCCGCGGTATCATCGACTTGATCAAGATGAAAGCTGAAATCTATACTAACGACCTTGGTACAGATATCCTTGAAGAAGATATTCCAGCTGAATACCTTGACCAAGCTCAAGAATACCGTGAAAAATTGGTTGAAGCAGTTGCTGAAACTGATGAAGACTTGATGATGAAATACCTTGAAGGTGAAGAAATCACTAACGAAGAATTGAAAGCTGCTATCCGTAAAGCAACTATCAACGTTGAATTCTTCCCAGTATTGTGTGGTTCTGCCTTCAAGAACAAGGGTGTTCAATTGATGCTTGATGCGGTTATCGACTACCTTCCAAGCCCACTTGACATCCCAGCGATCAAAGGTATCAACCCAGATACAGACGAAGAAGAAACTCGCCCAGCATCTGACGAAGAGCCATTCGCAGCTCTTGCCTTCAAGATCATGACTGACCCATTCGTAGGTCGTTTGACATTCTTCCGTGTATACTCAGGTGTTCTCCAATCAGGTTCTTACGTATTGAACACTTCTAAAGGTAAACGTGAACGTATCGGACGTATCCTTCAAATGCACGCTAACAGCCGTCAAGAAATTGACACTGTTTACTCAGGTGATATCGCTGCTGCCGTTGGTTTGAAAGATACTACAACTGGTGACTCATTGACAGATGAAAAAGCTAAAATCATCCTTGAGTCAATCAACGTTCCAGAACCAGTTATCCAATTGATGGTTGAGCCTAAATCTAAAGCAGACCAAGACAAGATGGGTATCGCCCTTCAAAAATTGGCTGAAGAAGATCCAACATTCCGCGTTGAAACAAACGTTGAAACTGGTGAAACAGTTATCTCTGGTATGGGTGAGCTTCACCTTGATGTCCTTGTTGACCGTATGCGTCGTGAGTTCAAAGTTGAAGCGAACGTAGGTGCTCCTCAAGTATCTTACCGTGAAACATTCCGCGCTTCTACTCAAGCACGTGGATTCTTCAAACGTCAGTCTGGTGGTAAAGGTCAATTCGGTGATGTATGGATTGAATTTACTCCAAACGAAGAAGGTAAAGGATTCGAATTCGAAAACGCAATCGTCGGTGGTGTGGTTCCTCGTGAATTTATCCCAGCGGTTGAAAAAGGTTTGGTAGAATCTATGGCTAACGGTGTTCTTGCAGGTTACCCAATGGTTGACGTTAAAGCTAAGCTTTACGATGGTTCATACCACGATGTCGACTCATCTGAAACTGCCTTCAAGATCGCGGCTTCACTTGCCCTTAAAGAAGCTGCTAAATCAGCACAACCAGCTATCCTTGAGCCAATGATGCTTGTAACCATCACTGTTCCAGAAGAAAACCTTGGTGATGTTATGGGTCACGTAACTGCTCGTCGTGGACGTGTAGATGGTATGGAAGCACACGGTAACAGCCAAATCGTTCGTGCTTACGTTCCGCTTGCTGAAATGTTCGGTTACGCAACAGTTCTTCGTTCTGCATCTCAAGGACGTGGTACCTTCATGATGGTATTTGACCACTACGAAGATGTACCTAAGTCAGTACAAGAAGAAATCATTAAGAAAAACAAAGGTGAAGACTAATCAGTCCTCACTCTAGAAGGAAGTCACTTAGTGGCTTCCTTTTTTGTCTTTAACTATTCATTTTTGCTGAATATAGTATACGAATTTGGTCGCTAAGTGAGAAAAATACTAATTCTACCAAGTAAGAAAATATTCTAATTTGATAAATTAAAGTAAATAAAGGTTCTGAATTCCGTAGAAAAATTAATAAAAATGAGGGAAAGATTCATAAATACACTTTTAGATAGAAAATTCAGAAAATTGACTCTTTTGCCTTGAAAATTTTTGAAAAAATGGTATGATAGTAACAAGCTATTTTTTTAAGAGAAGAGAAAGGGGAATAATGGAGAAAATCAGTTTAGAATCTCCTAAGACGGGGTCGGACCTAGTTTTGGAAACACTTCGGGACTTAGGGATTGATACCATTTTTGGTTATCCTGGTGGTGCGGTCTTACCTTTGTATGATGCGATATACAATTTTAAAGGTATTCGCCACATCTTAGGACGCCATGAGCAAGGTTGTCTTCACGAAGCTGAAGGATATGCCAAATCAACTGGAAAGTTGGGCGTTGCCGTCGTCACGAGTGGGCCGGGAGCAACAAATGCCATTACAGGGATTGCAGATGCCATGAGCGATAGCGTTCCCCTTTTGGTCTTTACAGGTCAGGTTGCGCGAGCTGGAATTGGGAAAGATGCTTTTCAGGAGGCGGACATCGTGGGGATTACCATGCCCATTACCAAGTACAATTACCAAGTTCGTGAGACAGCAGATATTCCCCGTATCATTACGGAAGCTGTTCATATCGCAACGACAGGTCGTCCAGGTCCTGTTGTGATTGACTTGCCAAAGGATGTATCAGCTCTAGAGACAGATTTCATCTATTCACCGGAGGTGAATTTACCAAGTTACCAACCGACGCTTGAACCGAATGACATGCAAATCAAGAAAATCTTGAAGCAATTGTCAAAAGCCAAGAAACCTGTTTTGTTAGCAGGCGGTGGTATCAGCTATGCGGAAGCTTCTAAAGAGCTCAATGAATTTGCTGAACGTTACCAAATTCCAGTAGTCACTAGTCTTTTGGGGCAAGGAACCATTGCAACGAGTCATCCGCTCTTTCTAGGGATGGGAGGAATGCACGGTTCTTTCGCAGCCAATATTGCAATGACGGAAGCGGACTTTATGATTAGTATTGGTTGCCGTTTCGATGACCGCTTGACTGGGAACCCTAAGACCTTCGCGAAGAATGCTAAGGTTGCCCATATCGATGTTGACCCAGCTGAGATTGGTAAGATTATCAGTGCAGATATTCCTGTAGTGGGAGATGCTAAGAAAGCCTTGCAGATGCTACTGGCAGAACCAACTGTTCATAACAATACTGAAAAGTGGATTGAAAAAGTCACCAAGGACAAGAATCGAGTTCGTTCTTATGATAAGAAAGAACGTGTGGTTCAACCTCAGGCTGTCATTGAACGCATCGGTGAGTTGACGCATGGGGATGCTATTGTTGTTACTGACGTTGGACAACACCAAATGTGGACAGCCCAGTATTATCCTTACCAAAATGAGCGTCAGTTAGTCACTTCAGGTGGTTTGGGTACCATGGGATTCGGAGTTCCTGCAGCTATCGGAGCCAAGATTGCCAATCCAGAAAAAGAAGTCATCCTTTTTGTCGGTGATGGTGGCTTCCAAATGACCAACCAAGAGCTAGCGATCCTAAACATCTACAAGGTGCCGATTAAGGTTGTCATGTTGAATAACCACTCACTAGGAATGGTTCGTCAGTGGCAGGAATCCTTCTATGAGGGTAGAACTTCTGAGTCAGTCTTTGATACACTTCCTGACTTCCAGTTGATGGCACAGGCTTATGGCATCAAAAACTATAAATTTGATAATCCAGAGACGATAGAGAAGGATCTAGAAGTCATTCTGGAGGATGTGCCCATGTTTATCGAGGTGGATATTTCTCGTAAGGAACAGGTCTTACCGATGGTACCAGCTGGTAAGAGCAATCATGAGATGTTGGGGGTGAAGTTCCATGCGTAGAATGTTAACAGCTAGATTGCAAAACCGTTCAGGAGTTTTGAATCGTTTTACAGGTGTCCTTTCTCGTCGTCAAGTCAATATTGAGAGTATCTCGGTTGGTGCGACAGAGAACCCCAATGTATCTCGTATCACCATCATTATTGATGTAGCATCTCATGATGAAGTAGAGCAAATCATTAAACAGCTCAATCGTCAGATTGATGTGATTCGCATTCGAGATATCACAGATAAACCACACTTGGAAAGAGAAGTTATCTTGGTAAAAGTATCTGCTCCTGCTGAGAAGCGTGCAGAAATCTTGGCCATTATCCAACCTTTCCGTGCAACGGTAGTAGATGTGGCTCCAAGCTCAATCACCATCCAGATGACGGGAAATGCTGAAAAGAGTGAAGCTTTATTACGAGTGATTCGACCATATGGTATTAAAAATATCGCTCGTACGGGTGCAACTGGATTTACCCGCGACTAATACTCTTTGATTTTCATTGAGTATAAAATCCAGTTTAAATTTGTTAAACCAGCCTATAAGGCAATAAAAATAGAAAAGAGAGAAAAACTATGGCAGTTCAAATGGAATACGAAAAAGATGTTAAAGTAGCAGCGCTTGACGGTAAAAAAATCGCCGTAATCGGTTATGGTTCACAAGGACATGCGCATGCGCAAAACTTGCGTGACTCAGGTCGTGATGTCATCATCGGTGTGCGTCCAGGTAAATCTTTTGACAAAGCAAAAGAAGATGGTTTTGACACTTACACAGTAGCAGAAGCAACTAAATTGGCTGACGTTATCATGATCTTGGCACCAGACGAAATCCAACAAGAATTGTACGAAGCAGAAATCGCTCCAAACTTGGAAGCTGGAAATGCTGTTGGATTTGCTCATGGTTTCAATATCCACTTTGAATTTATCAAAGTTCCTGCAGATGTAGATGTCTTCATGTGTGCTCCTAAAGGACCAGGACACTTGGTACGTCGTACTTACGAAGAAGGATTTGGTGTGCCAGCTCTTTACGCAGTTTACCAAGATGCTACAGGAAATGCTAAAAACATTGCTATGGACTGGTGTAAAGGTGTTGGGGCAGCTCGTGTTGGTTTGCTTGAAACAACTTACAAAGAAGAAACTGAAGAAGATTTGTTTGGTGAACAAGCCGTACTTTGTGGTGGTTTGACTGCCCTTATCGAAGCAGGTTTTGAAGTCTTGACAGAAGCAGGCTATGCCCCAGAATTGGCTTACTTTGAAGTTCTTCATGAAATGAAATTGATCGTTGACTTGATCTATGAAGGTGGATTCAAGAAAATGCGTCAATCTATCTCAAACACTGCTGAATACGGTGACTATGTATCAGGTCCACGTGTGATTACTGAGCAAGTTAAAGAAAACATGAAAGCTGTTTTGGCAGATATCCAAAATGGAAAATTTGCAAATGACTTTGTAAATGACTACAAGGCTGGTCGTCCAAAATTAACTGCTTACCGTGAACAAGCAGCTAACCTTGAAATTGAAAAAGTTGGTGCAGAATTGCGTAAAGCAATGCCTTTCGTTGGTAAAAACGACGACGACGCATTCAAAATCTACAATTAATTCTTGTAAAGAGAGACAGAAGGCGAGTTGGGGGTACCTAACTCGTTTTTTATCTTGAAAAGTACTTGAGGAGGAGACAATGCTAAGTGCAAAAGATGTGGTGAGAGCCCACAAAGTTTTGAGTGGTGTAGTAGTTGATACACCACTAGAATATGATCATTATTTATCAGAAAAATACCAAGCAAAGATTTATCTCAAAAAGGAGAATGCGCAACGAGTTCGCTCTTTTAAGATTCGTGGAGCCTATTATGCCATTTCTCAACTATCAAAAGAAGAACGCGAGCGTGGTGTAGTCTGTGCCTCTGCGGGAAATCATGCCCAAGGTGTCGCCTATACTTGTAATGAGATGAAGATTCCTGCAACCATTTTTATGCCCATCACAACACCGCAACAAAAGATTGGGCAGGTTCGCTTTTTCGGTGGAGAGTTCGTGACAATCAAGTTGGTTGGGGATACCTTTGATGCTTCTGCTAAGGCAGCACAAGAATTTACATTGACAGAAAACCGCACCTTTATCGATCCTTTTGATGATGCGCATGTTCAGGCTGGTCAAGGGACTGTAGCCTATGAGATTCTTGAAGAAGCCCGTAAAGAGTCTATTGATTTTGACACAGTACTTGTACCAGTAGGTGGTGGCGGATTGATTGCCGGTGTTTCTACTTATATTAAGGAAACCAACCCGACCATTGAAGTGATTGGGGTAGAAGCTAATGGTGCTCGCTCTATGAAAGCTGCCTTTGAAGCTGGGGGACCAGTTAAGCTCAAAGAAATTGATAAGTTTGCTGATGGGATAGCCGTACAAAAGGTTGGACAATTAACCTATGAAGCGACCCGTAAGAATGTTGAAACGCTGATTGGGGTGGACGAGGGATTGATTTCCGAAACCTTGATTGATCTTTATTCCAAACAAGGTATTGTAGCAGAACCAGCCGGAGCTGCCAGCGTTGCAGCCTTGGAAGTTTTATCAGACTATATCAAAGGCAAGACGATTTGTTGTATTATTTCTGGAGGAAATAACGATATCAACCGCATGCCAGAGATGGAAGAACGTGCCTTGATTTACGATGGAATCAAGCATTACTTTGTAGTGAATTTCCCACAACGTCCAGGAGCTCTACGAGAGTTTGTAAATGACATTTTGGGGCCAAATGATGACATCACTCGTTTTGAATATATCAAACGAGCAAGCAAGGGGACAGGCCCTGTCTTGATTGGGGTAGCTCTTGCCAATAAGCATGATTATGCTGGCTTGATTCATCGAATGGAAAAGTTTGACCCATCTTATATTAATTTGAATGGGAACGAAACATTGTATAATATGCTAGTTTAAGCTAAAATAAAATTATTATCATATTATTTGCGTAATGATGTTGATGGTGCTATAATGAGGGTGACGAAAGGGGGAGATTCCCATGGTTTTACAAATTTTACTTATTTTATTGTTTTTAGTGGTGATTGCATCAGTGATTATGATTAGTTCTGTGTATGTGGTTCGACAACAATCGGTCGCTATCATAGAACGCTTTGGTAAATACCAAAAGTTGAGCAATAGTGGTATTCATTTACGAGCTCCTTTTGGAATTGATAGGATTGCGGCAAGAGTTCAACTACGCTTGTTGCAAAGTGAGATTGTTGTAGAGACAAAGACGCAAGATAATGTATTTGTAACGATGAATGTGGCAACTCAGTATCGAGTAAATGAAAATAACGTCACAGATGCCTATTATAAATTGATGCGTCCAGAAGCCCAAATTAAATCCTATATTGAAGATGCTTTGCGTTCATCTGTACCAAAGCTAACCCTAGATGAGTTGTTTGAGAAGAAGGATGAAATCGCCTTAGAAGTTCAAAAACAAGTGGCTGAAGAAATGTCTACGTATGGGTATATCATTGTCAAAACGCTGATTACTAAGGTTGAACCTGATGCTGAAGTAAAACAATCAATGAATGAAATTAACGCGGCTCAACGTAAGAGAGTTGCGGCGCAAGAGCTTGCTGAAGCAGATAAGATTAAAATCGTGACCGCAGCAGAAGCAGAAGCAGAAAAAGATCGCCTACATGGTGTAGGGATTGCAGAGCAGCGTAAAGCAATTGTTGACGGACTAGCTGATTCTATCCAAGAGTTAAAGGGAGCCAATGTTGAGCTAACTGAAGAACAAATCATGTCTATCCTATTAACGAACCAGTATTTAGATACGTTGAATAATTTTGCAGATAAAGAGGGTAATAATACAATCTTCCTACCAGCAAATCCTAATGGAGTCGAGGACATAAGAACTCATATATTATCGGCTTTAAAAGCCAAATAAAAATATGCAGAATAATATAGTTACGACGAATATATGTTTTTTTATTGACAAATGAAATAAAAACGTATACAATTAAGTATTGTAAAGAATAATTTAGGAGAAGAACATGGCTAAGTCGAACTTTGAAAAAGTAGAAGCAGTTGTTGGCTGGGTTCGTGATAAGAAAATCACAGGCTACCGTATCTCTAAAGAAACGAATGCGCGTGAAATGTCTATCATTGCTCTAGCACAAGGACGCGCAAAAGTTAAAAATATTTCATTTGAAACAGCTCTTGGTTTAATCGATTTCTATGAAAAAAATCATGAAAAATTTGAAGATTAAACTGTGGTCACAGGCAGATTCCTGAATCGAGTCTGCCTTTTCTTTACAATTACAAATTAAAAAGACTGCATTCTTTATGCAGTCTTTGTTTATTAGCTGAGATAGCGTTGAAGAAATTCTTTTGTCCGTTCTTCTTTAGGGTTCGTGAAGAGTTCTTCTGGTTTACCTTCTTCAGCAATGACGCCCTTATCCATAAAGATGACACGGTGAGAGACATCGCGAGCGAATTCCATTTCGTGGGTTACAACGATCATGGTCAAGCCTTCTTGAGCCAAATCCTGCATAATTTTGAGGACTTCTCCGACCATTTCAGGGTCAAGAGCAGATGTTGGTTCGTCGAAGAGAATGGCATCAGGATTCATGGAGAGAGCGCGGGCGATAGCCACACGTTGTTTCTGACCACCTGATAGTTGCTTCGGTTTGGCTTGCCAGTAACGTTCTCCCATACCAACTTTTTCGAGATTCTCTTTGGCAATTTTTTCAGCTTCAGAGTGGTCACGTTTGAGTACAGTTGTTTGGGCAACGATCGTATTTTCAAGGACATTCAGATTTTCAAAGAGATTGAAAGATTGGAAAACCATACCGAGCTTTTCACGATAATGGGTGAGGTTATAGCCTTTTTCTAAGACATTTTCTCCTCGATAGAGAATCTCACCCTCTGTAGGTGTTTCTAGTAAATTAATCGAACGAAGGAAGGTTGATTTTCCACTTCCTGAGCTCCCGATGATGGAAATAACCTCTCCTTTATGGACGGTGAGAGAAATGTCTTTTAGCACTTCGTTTTGCCCATAGGATTTTTTGAGGTGTTTGATTTCAAGGATTGCTTGTGTCATTTTTTCAAATCCTCCGTTTGCATTTGGTTAGCACCTGTAGTGTAAGTATCCATGTCCATACGACGTTCGATGAAGCGTAGGATACGGGTCACAGTAAAGGTGAGGACAAAGTAAATCACGGCGATGATGGTAAAGGTCTGGAAGTATTGATAAGTTTGTGTTGCTACAGTATTTCCTGAGAAATAAAGCTCAACAACTGAAATAACGTTCAATACAGAGGTATCTTTGATATTGATGACAAACTCATTACCAGTAGCAGGTAGAATATTACGGACAACCTGAGGTAGGACAATCTTACGCATGGTTTGATTGTGGGTCATACCAAGAGCAGTTGCAGCTTCAAACTGTCCTTTGTCAACTGCTAGAATACCACCACGGACGATTTCAGTCATGTAGGCACCTGTGTTGATTGAGACGATGAAGATAGCGGCTAGTGTGCGGTCAAGATTGATACCGAAAGCTTGGGCAGTTCCATAGTAGATAACCATGGATTGAACAATCATTGGTGTACCACGGAAGATCTCGATATAGACATTGAGAATCCAACCGACTAGTTTCTGTAGGGTGTACATTGCCTTGTTCTCAGATAGTGGAGCGGTACGGAAGACCCCGATTGCAAGTCCGATAAGGAGACCTGTGATGGTTCCGATAATGGAGATTAGGAGTGTGATACCAGCACCACGCAAGAGTTGTTGCCAGTTTTCAGAAAGGATCTTAGCAACTTGGCTAAAGAAACTACTTTCTTCCTCCGTTGTTGTAGACTCCACAGGTTGCTCTTTGATCATACGATCCATGAGGGCTACTTGTTCATCCTTAGAGATGGTTTCGATGCTCGCGTTGATTTGGCTGATGCGGCTGTCATCTTTACGAAGTCCAATGGCAATAGCTGTATCTTCTTCGCCAGTTTTGAAACCCGGTTGAGGTTGGATCATTTTGAACTTAGCGTTAGCAGACTCAGCGGTCATTGCTTCAGGTCGTTCAGAAACATAGGCATCAATAACACCAGCCTCCAGAGCTTGACGCATTTGGGCGAAGTCACCCATAGCTGTTTCTTTTTTGGCACCTGGAATTTGGGAAATCAGGTCATAAAGATAAACACCTTGTTGAGACGTGATTTTTGCTCCACTAAAGTCCTCTAAAGATTTGGCATTGGCATAGGCAGAGTCCTTTTTTACCAATAGAACCGGTTCGCTAGTATAGTAACTGCTTGAAAAAGCAATTTCTTGTTTGCGTTCAGCGGTTGGGCTCATACCGGCAATGATCATATCAATTTTGCCAGAAGTAAGGGCTGGAACAAGTCCTTCCCATTTGGTTTTCACAACCAAAGGTTCCTTACCAAGGTCTTTGGCAATCTTTTTAGCAATTTGAACATCGTAGCCGTTGGCATATTGGTTGGTACCGTCGATTTTGACGGCGCCGTTACTATCGTCGTCTTGGGTCCAGTTGAAGGGAGCGTAAGCTGCCTCCATCCCGATGCGTAAATATTCGTCGGCTTGGACTTGGCTAACTAGTCCTAAGGTAAGGGCTAGGCTAGCAAGGATAGATAAGCATAATTTTTTCATGTTTTCTCCTATTTCTAGTCTAAAAATGACTCTCTCTATTGTATCTAAAAATAGTGAGATTTTCAATACAAGTAAGCCTTTACTTATAAAAAATGATATAATGGTAAAAAGATTGAAAGGGAAGCGATTATGAAAAAAAGATGGCTGTTGGCTTTGGTATTTACTTATTTATTATTTATACCGAGCCTGGTTTTTGCAGTAGACTTTGATATCTTATCTTATCAGGGTGATTTGAATATTCATGCAGATAATACTGCAATTTTTAAGGAAACAATTACCTACCGCTTTGGAGATGATTATAATGGTCAGTTAGTTGGACTCGGGAAAGCTGGGAAAATGCCAGAAGGATTTGACATTGATCCCGATCCGACCGTTCAGGTCTCTAAAAATGGAAGAATTGTTCAAAATGCTTCCTTCTATACTATGGAGGAAGAGGACGGTTACAAGGTAAAAATTTACAATGCTGGATATGCTGGAGATACTGTTCGGGTAACGGTTACCTGGAAACTATCAAATCTTCTCTTCTTGTATAAGGATATCGCAGAGCTAAATTGGCAACCCTTGACAGATAGTACTGGAGACATCAAAGAGATTGAGTTCAAGGTCAGCTCTGATACTCCAGCGGAGAAACTCTATTTTCATGCAGGACAACTCCTAAGGGACTCTAGTGTTGAAAAAGTAAATAATCTCTATCATGTCAAAATGAAAGACCTTCCTAGAAAGCGACAGATCGAATTACACGCATACTGGCCTAGAAGTGCTTTTGCAGGAGCTCCAGATCAAGGATTAGAGGAAGAACGTTTAACCGATTTTAACCGGATTGAAAGCAATATAGCAACAGAAAAAGCGCAAAGTGAGATTTTGATGAAATGGGTATTTCCCGTCATTTTTATGAGTCTCTTACTTCTAGTTCCTATTTTCTATAGGATGTTTCGTCAGAGTACAAGCATTAAAAAGGTCTTTCCAAAAGATCATCGACTCTACGAACCACCGATGGATTTGCCTCCAATGGTTTTAGCAGAAGCAGTGTATTCAACTTCCTTAGAGGAAGTCAATCCCCTAAACAAATCAGGGTTTGGTAAATTTACTTTTGAACGTCTGATTCAGGCAACCTTGTTGGATTTAGTAGATCGAGGTCATTTATCTATTTTCCAAGGGGATGAGGAACCTTATGTGCGCATTATCAGTGAAAAGGGTTTGTCCAATTTTGAGAAAGAATGTCTACGCATGACCTTGTCAAATAAGAAAGAATTGGCTATTTCAGAGCTCTTCCCTGATTACCAAGTTTCATCTTCCCTTTACCGTGGTGCCAAAGAGTCAGATGAAAAACATATCCGAGAAACAGGCTCGCGTCTCAAACGCTCCTTTGAAGGAAGACTTCAACGCATTCAGTCTTGTGTCAAGGATAAGGTCCATGTACTTCGTATCCCAAGCTACTATCGTCCTTTGACAAGTGAGGAACGTCGCCTTGCTCTCGGGATGCGGGTCTGTTCAGCCATAACAGCTCTAGGTGGATTGCTTTTCTTTTATTATAGTTGGCAAACACATGGCTTCTTTTCGATCCCGTTTCTACTTTTAGGATTGACAGGATTAGGGACTAGTTTCTGGGTTTATCTTGCCACGCGAGGGGCCTATCGTGATGGAGTTCTAACAGAGGAAGGAGCAGAAATCTTCTATCTCTGGACGAGTTTTGAAAATATGCTTCGCGACATCGCTCATCTGGATCAGGCCGAGCTAGAGAGCATCGTCCTTTGGAATCGTCTACTGGTCTATGCGACTCTCTTTGGTTATGCCAAGAAGGTGAGCAAGTTAATGAAAGTCCGCCATATTCAGCTTGAAAATCCAGATTTGAATCTTTATGTAGCCTATGGTTGGCACTCACAGTTCTACACCTCAACTGCACAAATCAAGCAATATACTGCTGTCGCAAATACAGCTAGCAATTACTCTGTATCTTCTGGAAGTGGTTCTTCAGGTGGAGGATTCTCAGGAGGCGGAGGCGGTGGTAGCATCGGCGCCTTCTAAAAAATCTATCGCAACATCTGAAATTATGTTATAATAGAGGACAGAAAAAGGAGTAATGTATGTATTTTATTGAAATTTTGAAGTCAATCTTTTTTGGGATTGTTGAAGGAATTACGGAATGGTTGCCCATTTCAAGTACTGGCCACTTGATCTTGGTTGAAGAATTTGTACAATACAAGGACCAGAATGAAGCCTTCATGTCCATGTTTAATGTTGTCATTCAGCTTGGTGCCATTTTAGCAGTTATGGTCATTTACTTTAACAAGCTTAACCCTTTCAAACCTGGTAAAACTAAGGTAGAAGTTCGTAGAACTTGGCAATTGTGGTCAAAAGTCTTCGTTGCGACCTTGCCTTTGCTATTGGTTTTTAAATTAGATGATTGGTTTGATGCCAACTTCCATAACATGGTTTCAGTTGCAATCATGTTGATTATCTATGGTGTTGCCTTTATCTACCTTGAAAAACGAAATAAGGCGCAAGCCATTGAACCAACAGTGACAGAGCTAGACAAGTTGCCCTATAAAACAGCCCTTTACATTGGGCTCTTCCAAGTCCTCGCCCTCTTTCCAGGAACGAGCCGTTCAGGTGCGACGATCGTTGGTGGTTTGTTAAATGGAACAAGCCGCTCAGTCGTAACAGAGTTCACCTTCTATCTCGGAATTCCTGTTATGTTCGGAGCCAGCGCTTTAAAGATTTTCAAATTTATTAAAGCAGGTCAACTCTTGAGTTTTGGACAACTGTTCTTGCTCTTGGTTGCCATGGGTGTTGCCTTTGCGGTCAGCATGGTTGCTATTCGTTTCTTGACCAGTTATGTGAAAAAACACGACTTTACACTCTTTGGTAAATACCGTATCGTACTCGGTAGTGTCTTGTTGCTCTATAGTTTTGTGCGTTTGTTTGTATAAGAAAAAAGCTTGAGGGAAGTTTCCTTCAAGCTTTTTAAAATCCTGTCACCGTAATTCCTAGTAAACGGATACCTTTTTCTTTTTCAGCTAGCTCTTCGTAGAGTTGAAGGGCGGTTTGAGAAATCTGACTAGCGTCCTGTGTAGCTTGTGGGAGGCTTTTTCGTCTAGTCAGAGTGGAGAAGTCAGCATATCGTATTTTTAGGATAATGATTTTTCCAGCTTTGTCCTGCTTGCTGAGATTGTGAGCTACCTTTTCGGAGAGAAGAGTCAGCTCTTTTTTGATATCTTCTTCATCCTGGAGAATCTTACTATAGGTTTTCTCCTTCCCGATTGATTTGCGGATGCGATTGGACTTGACTGGAGAATTGTGAATACCACGAGCCTTTCGATAAAGATCATAACCAAGTCTGCCAAAGCGATCGATTAAAGTAACTTCTGAGACATCCAATAAGTCTGCACCAGTATAAATGCCCATTTCATGAAGCTTTTCTACTGTCTTCTTTCCTACACCATGAAATTTAGCAATGTCCATTTGTTTGAGAAAGTCTTGGGCTTTGTCAGGTAGAATCACTGTCAAACCATGTGGCTTCTGATAATCACTGGCCATTTTAGCTAGAAATTTATTGTAGGAAACGCCTGCAGAAGCGGTCAGGTGTAGTTCCTGCCAGATATCCTCTTGGATGAGGCGGGCTATTTTGACGGCTGACTTGATACCGAGTTTATTTTCCGTCACATCTAAGTATGCCTCGTCGATACTCATAGGTTCAATCAAATCAGTGTAGCGTTTAAAAATAGCTCGAATCTCAAGTCCCACAGTCTTATACTTTTCATAATTTCCAGAGATAAAGATAGCTTGGGGACAGCGCTCATAAGCTTCTTTAGAACTCATGGCTGAATGAACACCAAAAGCTCGTGCCTCATAGCTACAGGTAGAAACGACACCACGCCCACCTGTTTGTCTGGGGTCGCTTCCGATAATGACAGGTTTGCCCTTTAACTTAGGATTATCTCTTATTTCCACCGCAGCAAAAAAGGCATCCATGTCGATATGGATGATTTTTCTGGACAGATCATTTATCAATGGAAATATGAGCATTCCAATCCCTTTCTAGTGTCATTTTCTATTTATTATACCCTTTTTTCTGAAAAAATGGGAAAGTTCAACCTGACTTTCAAAAATATAATACAGATAAGAACAAAAAAGAGACTGTATTATAAAAGAAAGCGTCTAAAATGCCGATTTTCTCTTGTTGAAATCGGTTACTGTATGGTATACTTGTCTCAAGAATGTAACAGATGACTGTTACTAGAAAAAAGAGGATATTAACATGGTTGTTAAGACAGTTGTTGAAGCACAAGATATTTTTGATAAAGCTTGGGAAGGCTTCAAAGGCGTAGATTGGAAAGAAAAAGCAAGTATTTCTCGCTTCGTTCAAGCTAACTACACACCTTACGATGGAGATGAAAGTTTCCTTGCTGGACCAACAGAACGTTCACTTCACATCAAAAAAATCGTAGAAGAAACAAAAGCACACTACGAAGAAACTCGTTTCCCAATGGACACTCGTCCAACATCTATTGCTGATATTCCTGCTGGATTTATCGACAAAGAAAACGAAGTGATTTTTGGTATCCAAAACGATGAACTCTTCAAATTGAACTTCATGCCAAAAGGTGGTATCCGTATGGCTGAAACTACTTTGAAAGAAAATGGATATGAACCAGATCCAGCTGTTCACGAAATCTTCACTAAATACGTAACAACAGTTAACGACGGTATCTTCCGTGCCTACACTTCAAACATTCGTCGCGCTCGTCACGCTCACACTGTAACTGGTCTTCCAGATGCCTACTCACGTGGACGTATCATCGGTGTTTACGCACGTCTTGCTCTTTACGGTGCAGACTACTTGATGCAAGAAAAAGTAAACGACTGGAATGCGATCAAAGAAATTGATGAAGAAACAATCCGTCTTCGTGAAGAAGTAAACCTTCAATACCAAGCATTGCAACAAGTTGTTCGCTTGGGTGACCTTTACGGAGTTGATGTCCGCAAACCAGCGATGAACACGAAAGAAGCAATCCAATGGGTTAACATCGCCTTCATGGCTGTCTGCCGTGTGATTAACGGTGCTGCTACATCTCTAGGACGTGTGCCAATCGTATTGGATATCTTTGCAGAACGTGACCTTGCTCGCGGTACATTTACTGAATCAGAAATCCAAGAGTTCGTTGATGATTTCGTTATGAAACTTCGTACAGTTAAATTTGCTCGTACAAAAGCTTATGACCAATTGTACTCAGGTGACCCAACCTTCATCACAACTTCTATGGCTGGTATGGGTAACGATGGTCGTCACCGTGTTACTAAGATGGACTACCGTTTCTTGAACACTCTTGACAACATCGGTAACTCTCCAGAGCCGAACTTGACAGTTCTTTGGACTGACAAATTGCCATACAACTTCCGTCGCTACTGTATGCACATGAGCCACAAACACTCTTCTATCCAATATGAAGGTGTAACAACAATGGCTAAAGACGGATACGGAGAAATGAGCTGTATCTCATGCTGTGTGTCACCACTTGACCCAGAAAACGAAGATCAACGCCACAACATCCAGTACTTCGGTGCTCGTGTAAACGTTTTGAAAGCCCTTCTTACTGGTTTGAACGGTGGTTACGACGATGTTCACAAAGACTACAAAGTATTTGACATCGATCCTATCCGTGACGAAGTTCTTGAATTCGAATCAGTTAAAGCGAACTTTGAAAAATCTCTTGACTGGTTGACTGACACTTATGTAGATGCTTTGAACATCATCCACTACATGACTGACAAGTACAACTACGAAGCTGTTCAAATGGCCTTCTTGCCAACTAAACAACGTGCTAACATGGGATTCGGTATCTGTGGATTTGCAAACACAGTTGATACATTGTCAGCTATCAAATACGCTACCGTTAAACCAATCCGTGACGAAAATGGATACATCTACGATTACGAAACAATCGGTGAATACCCACGTTGGGGTGAAGATGACCCACGTTCAAACGAATTGGCAGAATGGTTGATCGAAGCTTATACAACTCGTCTACGTAGCCACAAACTATACAAAGACGCAGAAGCTACTGTATCACTTTTGACAATCACATCTAACGTTGCTTACTCTAAACAAACTGGTAACTCACCAGTCCACAAAGGTGTATACCTCAACGAAGATGGTTCTGTGAACTTGTCTAAACTTGAATTCTTCTCACCAGGTGCGAACCCATCTAACAAAGCTAAAGGTGGATGGTTGCAAAACTTGAACTCACTTGCTAGCCTTGACTTTGGTTACGCAGCTGACGGTATCTCATTGACAACTCAAGTTTCTCCACGTGCTCTTGGTAAGACTCGTGACGAACAAGTTGATAACTTGGTAACAATCCTTGATGGTTACTTCGAAAACGGTGGACAACACGTTAACTTGAACGTTATGGACTTGAACGATGTTTACGAAAAGATCATGTCAGGTGAAGACGTTATCGTACGTATCTCTGGATACTGTGTAAACACTAAATACCTCACTCCAGAACAAAAAACTGAATTGACACAACGTGTCTTCCACGAAGTTCTTTCAATGGATGACGCCTTGAGCTAAGATTCAATTAGAATAGAAAGAAAGCTAGTCTATAGGACTGGCTTTTTTCTATATCTAAAAGATAAATTTTCGACATATCATATGAAAAATACTGAGAGATTTTGTTAATTCTTGTGACAATGTGTTGAAATTCGAGAGAATAATATAATAAAATCTTATAAAAACTTATTTTCTAGTTATTAAACTTGAATAGATTGTATTGAGATGTTATAATACAATAGATAAACTCTAGTTAGTGATAGGGGTTGTCAAAATGGTATGATGTAATCTCTTAGGGAGATTAGAAATAAAAATTTCATAAAGAAAAGAGGAGAAGAAATGTCGAAAAGCAAAGCGTTAAATATGCTTTCTAAATTTTCTGCGTTAGCTTTTGCTATTTTAGGCCTAGCATCTGTTTTGATAGGCATTGTTAAAGCAGATAATCCTGTTTCAAAAGAATTGACACAAGTCATTACAGGTATTGATCTGTTAGATGCTTCAGATACTAAGCAAAATGTGAGTTCAGAAGGAGATTTCTCGCTTCGTACGAATTTAGCATATAAGCTTCGCGTGACTTTTGATCTCAAACAGTATAATGAACATTTGAATAATGGAGATTATTTTACCTTTGATATACCTGCTCCTATGGCAGTTTATGAGGGGAGTCAGGATTTAATCGATCCGACAACAAAAGTTACTATTGGAGAAGCTGAAGTGACTTCAAATGGGACTGATCAAGGTGGGAAAGCAAAAATCACCTTGAAAAACTTGGATAAATATCTAGAGAAAACTGGTGGAGATAAGGTAAAGGATGTGTCAGGGAATTTTTCTGTTACTTTTAGATTCTTAAAGGATCAGAATAAAACCCGCATAAACTTTAATTCATCCTCATTGAAGCAAGAAGTGACTCACATTTATTCATCAAAAACAATCGATGGTCCCAAAGTTGGTACTGAAAATTATGCTAAAATTGGGGGTCGTGCTGCCCTTGAAAATTGGAACTCTCCAAAACTGGCTGAGATTGGTTCGGTTAGCAAGGGAGATGCATGGTCTACCTGGCGTGTACGTGTAAATACAGAGAAACAAGACTTAGGACAAAATATTGTATTACATGATACTATACCAAATGATGATACTAGTTACACTCCTGCACAGTATATTCCTGAGACTCTAAAAGTGTATAAGGCAAATATCACTGTTGGGACTTCTGCTGTTCCAGATGATGCAGTTTTGTTAACTGAGGGACAAGACTATACCGTTTCGTGGAACGAAAACTATACTTCATTTGATATCATTTTTAAAGATGGAACGACCTCTTATATAGTCTCTTATAACACAACAACTCCTAATGATGGAAGTAAAGTAGGAAATAGGGTTGCTCTGTCATTGGCTGACGGGACTAAATTAGCACAGAATACAAGTCGTCCGGGAGCACTTGATATGACAGCTGAGGCGACATCTTTGATTTCTGGTACGATTGTAGCATCTACTGCTTACCAAATTAAGATTCATAAGACTGATGCCTTCACTCTGGCTCCGGTTTCGGGTGCGGTATATACTGTGACAGCAGCAGATGATGCAAGTGAAACAACAGAAGTGACTACGAATGAAAAAGGAGTAGCGCTTACGAAAACTTATGATCAGAAATGGGAAGGTAAAACGTTTAAGATCAAAGAGAAGACTGCTCCAGCAGGTTATAAACTAGATGAAAAAGAGTATACAGTCAAACTCGGTGCTGCGGGTTCTACTATTCATCTTAAAGACGAACCTGTTCCAGCTGTATTCAATGTGACGGCTAAGAAAGTAGTAGAAGGACGTACAGATAAACTTCCAAAAGCAGATGAGTTTACCTTTAACCTGTTTACTGCAGAGAACTTGAAGGATCCTGTAGCTACAGCAAAATCAAAAGCTGATGGGACTATTACCTTTGAGAATCTCCAAGTAAAAGGTGCGGGAACTTATCACTACATCATCAAAGAAGACACTTCAACAGCAGTTGCAGGCGTTGCATTTGATACAGAAGCCAAGGAAGTTACTGTAGCAGCAACTTTCCAAAGTGGAGTTTTAACAGCAACTGTCACATCTGCAGAACCAACTTTCACTAACACCTATAAAGCAACTCCAGCTAAAGAAACTATCACAGCTAAGAAAGTCTTGAATGGTAAAGACCTTGAAGCTGATAAATACGAATTCGAACTTAAAGAAGGTGACAAAGTCGTTGCGACAGCTAAAAACGCTGCAGACGGCACCGTTACTTTCAAAGAAATTGAGTTAGAAACAGCAGGTGAATACACTTACACTATCACTGAAAAAGCAGGTAGTGAAAAAGGTGTGACATACGATACTGCTAAACACGAAGTTAAGGTAAAAGTTACAGATAACGGCCAAGGTCAACTTGTTGCAACTGTTACAGGTAACAACCCAACCTTCACCAACACTTATAAAGCAGCTAAAACAAGTGCAACGATTACAGCTAAGAAAGTCTTGGAAGGTAAAGCCCTTGAAGCTGATAAATACGAATTCGAGCTTAAAGAAGGTGACAAAGTCGTTGCGACAGCTAAAAACGCTGCAGACGGTACTGTTACTTTCAAAGAAATCGAATACAATGAAGCAGGCGACCACACTTACACTATCTCAGAAAAAGCAGGTAGCGAAGCAGGTGTGACATACGACACTGCTACACATGAAGTGACAGTAAACGTTACAGATAACGGTCAAGGTCAACTTGAGGCGGCTGTTGCAGGTAACAACCCAACCTTCACCAACACTTATAAAGCAGCTCCAGCAAAAATTGCTATTGAAGCTAAAAAAGTTTTGAACGGTAAAGAGCTAGAGATAGATGAGTTTGAGTTTGAACTGAAAGAGGGTGATAAGGTTGTTGCGACAGCAAAGAATGCTGCTGGTGGATTGATTCGTTTTTCTGAAATTAGCTATTCAAAAGCAGGAGTATATAACTATACTATTACAGAAAAGGTTGGCAATAAACTTGGTGTAACTTATGATAAAACAGAACATCCAGCAACTGTAGAAGTGAAAGATAATGGCTCAGGTCAACTTGTCGCGACAGTTACAAGTGAAACACCAGTTTTCGTTAATGACTATAAAGCGGAACCTGCGCAGGCTACAATCAAAGCTAAGAAAGTCTTGAAAGGAAAAGCGCTTGAAGCTGATGCTTATACTTTCGAACTGAAAGAAGGTTCAGACCTTGTAGCTACGGCTAAGAATACTGCCTCAGGAGAAGTTGTCTTCAACGTCACTTTCTCAGCAGCAGGCGATTACGCTTACACTATTACTGAAAAAGCTGGTGACGATAAAACAATCACTTATGATCAAACTGCGTATGAAGTGTTCGTCACTGTTGCGGATGATGGTAAAGGCCAATTGGTTGCGACTGTAGAAGATGCGGATACAGAACGGGTCTTCACAAATATTTATACAGCACCAGCTCCAACAGCTACATCAGCAACACTTGAGTTTACGAAAGAATTGACTGGTCGTACTTTGGTTGATGGTGAGTTCCAATTTGAATTGTACAAAGATGGACAAAAAATTGATACAAAAACAAACCAAGGTGGGAAAGTAACATTTAATACAATCAACTATGATGCAGAAGGTGTTCATACTTATACTGTAAAAGAAGTGAATGCTGGAGCAACTGGTATTACTTACGATACAGAAAAGACTGCAAAGGTAACAGTAACCAAAGATGCAGCAACCAACGCCTTGAAGGCAGCTGTTGAATATCCAGCAGGTAATGTCTTCAAGAATAGCTTCAAAGCACCAGCGGTAGAAGCTACGATTGAAGCAACTAAGAAACTTGAAGGTAAAGAACTTGCGGCTGATGCTTATACTTTCGAATTGAAAGAGAAAGGCGCCGTTGTAGCTACAGCTAAGAATACTGCCGAAGGTAAAGTAGCCTTTGTTCGTTCATTCGAAGAAGCAGGTACTTACACTTATACCTTGGTTGAAAAAGTTGGTACTGAAGAGGGTATTGAATACGATAAGACTGAGCATACCGTAACAGTCACTGTAGTTGCGGATGATCAAGGTCTCTTGACTGCAAGGGTTTCGTATGCCGATGGTAAAGAAGTTGTATTTACAAATAAATACACTGTTCCAACACCAACACCAGAACCAAATCCAAATCCAGCTCCAAATAATCCAGGAACAACGCCAGATCCAGCACCAACACCAGATCCAACGCCAAATAATCCAGGAACAAATCCAACTCCAGGAACAGAACCAACTGGTCCAGGACAAAAAGAGGATCCAAAACCAGCACCTCCAGCTACTGAGACTAAAGGTAAAGCTGAACTTCCAAACACAGGGGAAGCAACCTCTATCCTTTCTGCGCTTGGATTTGTAGTCTTGGCATTGAGTGGATTGGTATTCTTCGTAAAACGCAAAGCTTAAGCTTTTGTAGAAGAAACATGAAACTTGGTAAGTGAGAATTCTACTTCTCTCTTAAACCTGATAGAGAAAGTCTCTAGAAAATTCGTTTTCTAGGGGCTTTTTTTGTACTTCAAAAAATTTTTTAAAAAAATAGTCAAATTTGGTCAAAAAGTTATTGACTTTTACTGACTAAAGTGGTATAGTAGAAACATAAGGAAAATGAATTCCTTAGAAAACTTCATTTTCAATGATCCTATTTCTTGAAAATGTATGATAGATACCCTAGAAAGGGGTGAGGCCTATGTTAAATCTAACAGATTTTGAAAAGAAGATGATAAAAGGCTTATTTAAGAAAGAAAAACCAGAAATTATACGTAGGGTAGCTAGTTAGCTAGTCTAAAATTTTTAAAACAAAGATCAAAGATAGTCAATATCAGAGATCGCATATAATTAAGAATAAACGAGGTAAAGAATATGAACAACAACTTTAATAACTTTAACAACATGGATGATTTATTTAACCAATTGATGGGAGGTATGCGAGGATATAGTTCTGAAAATCGTCGCTACTTGATTAATGGACGTGAAGTGACACCTGAGGAATTTGCTCACTATCGTGCAACTGGTCAATTGCCAGGTAATGCAGAATCTGATGCACAAATGCAACAACACGCTTCAGGTATGAAACAAGACGGTGTCCTTGCTAAACTAGGTCGTAACTTGACAGCGGAAGCTCGTGAAGGCAAGTTGGATCCTGTTATTGGACGAAACAAGGAAATTCAAGAAACATCTGAAATCCTCTCGCGTCGTACGAAAAATAATCCTGTTTTGGTCGGAGATGCAGGTGTTGGTAAGACAGCCGTTGTCGAAGGTCTAGCACAAGCTATTGTGAATGGAGATGTTCCGGCTGCCATCAAGAACAAGGAAATTATTTCTATTGATATCTCAGGTCTTGAGGCTGGTACTCAATACCGTGGTAGCTTTGAAGAAAACGTTCAAAATCTAGTCAATGAGGTGAAAGAAGCAGGGAATATTATCCTCTTCTTTGATGAAATTCACCAAATCCTTGGCGCTGGCTCAATCGGAGGAGACAGTGGTTCTAAAGGGCTTGCGGACATTCTCAAGCCAGCTCTCTCTCGTGGTGAATTGACCGTTATTGGAGCGACAACTCAAGACGAATACCGTAACACCATCTTGAAAAATGCAGCTCTTGCTCGTCGTTTCAACGAAGTCAAGGTCAATGCTCCTTCAGCAGAGGATACCTTTAAAATCCTTCAAGGGATTCGTGACCTCTATCAACAACACCACAATGTCATCTTGCCAGACGAAGTCTTGAAAGCAGCAGTGGATTATTCTATCCAATACATTCCTCAACGTAGCTTGCCAGATAAGGCTATTGACCTTGTAGACGTAACGGCTGCTCACTTGGCAGCTCAACATCCTGTAACAGATGTGCATGCTGTTGAACGGGAAATTGAGGCAGAAAAAGACAAGCAAGAAAAAGCAGTTGAGGCAGAAGACTTTGAAGCAGCTCTCAATGCTAAAACTCGCATTGCAGAATTAGAGAAAAAAGTCGAAAACCACACAGAAGACATGAAAGTGACTGCCACTGTCAATGATGTGGCCGAGTCCGTAGAGCGTATGACTGGTATCCCAGTTTCTCAAATGGGGGCATCTGATATCGAACGCCTAAAAGATATGGCTCATCGTTTGGAACACAAGGTTATCGGCCAAGACAAGGCAGTAGAAGCAGTGGCTCGTGCTATTCGTCGTAACCGTGCTGGTTTTGATGAAGGCAATCGCCCAATCGGTAGCTTCCTCTTTGTAGGTCCAACTGGGGTTGGTAAGACCGAGCTCGCTAAGCAATTGGCACTGGATATGTTTGGAACTAAGGATGCTATCATTCGTTTGGATATGTCTGAATACAGTGACCGCACAGCTGTATCTAAGTTAATCGGTACAACAGCAGGTTATGTGGGTTATGATGACAATAGCAATACTTTGACAGAACGTGTTCGTCGTAATCCTTACTCTATCATTCTCTTGGACGAAATTGAAAAGGCGGATCCTCAAGTAATCACCCTTCTCCTTCAGGTCTTGGATGACGGTCGTTTGACTGATGGTCAAGGAAATACAGTGAACTTCAAGAACACGGTCATTATCGCGACATCAAATGCTGGATTTGGCTATGAAGCTAACTTGACAGAAGATGCAGATAAACCAGAATTAATGGATCGTTTGAAACCATACTTCCGTCCAGAATTCCTTAACCGCTTTAACGCAGTTATCGAGTTCTCACACTTGAATAAGGAAGACCTTTCTAAGATTGTGGACTTGATGTTGGCTGAAGTCAACCAAACCTTGGCTAAGAAAGACATTGATTTGGAAGTCAGCCAAGCAGCTAAGGACTTTATCACAGAAGAAGGCTATGACGAAGTTATGGGTGTTCGTCCTCTCCGTCGCGTGGTTGAACAACAAATTCGTGATAAGGTGACGGACTTCCACTTGGATCATCTAGATGCTAAACATTTGGAAGCAGATATGGAAGATGGCGTTTTGGTTATTCGTGAAAAAGCCTAACTCAAGATTTTGAGAATAAAAAAAGAAGGAACTAGCTAAAAGCTGGTTCCTTTTTGTGTTTAGATGACATGGCGCTCAAAGGCATCATCTGAGATTCCTTGTTCCAGGATGAGTTTTGCCCATTCTTTAGCAGAAAAGAGGCTGTGGTCCTTGTAGTTTCCGCAAGATTCGATGGTTGTTCCAGGGACATCTTCCCAAGTAGTGGTTTCAGCAATTTCCTTGAGCGAATCCTTGATAACAGCTGCAATTTCAGCACTGGTATGGCGACCCCACATAATCATGTGGAAGCCTGTGCGACAACCAAATGGTGAACAGTCAATCATGCCGTCAATTCGGGTACGGATGAGTTTGGCCAAGAGGTGTTCGATAGTGTGAAGCCCAGCAGTAGGGATAGAGTCTTCATTTGGCTGTACCAAGCGAATATCAAAGTTGGAGATGATGTCTCCCTTTGGCCCCGTTTCTTCCCCAATCAAGCGAACATAAGGTGCTTTAACAATGGTGTGGTCAAGTTCAAAACTTTCAACAATAACTTCTTTTGACATGGTAAATCCTTTCAGTTTTCTTCTTTCATTATAACATAAAGGGTGCTGTTGATGGAGTTTGATAAATGACTTTTTATAATAAAGTCTCTATACATAAACCTCAGAATTATAAAGAAAGAATGGAGAGAAGAATACCTTGTGAAAGAAAAGTTTAGTTTTTCTAGTGGAACTCAGGTGACTTTTGAAAAGTGGATCAACTTTTTCTGAAATTTCTGTTTAATCTCTGAACTAATTCTGAACTAGATTGGGTATACTGGAGAAAATAAAGATAAAGGAGTTCAGTATGGAACATATTGTAAAAATTGATCGTGTTTCTAAAAAATATGGAGACAAGCAAATTTTAAAGGATATTTCTTTTACAGCTAGGAGTGGTCGCATTACGGCTTTTCTAGGACATAATGGTGCAGGAAAAAGCTCGACCTTGAGGATTCTCTTGGGCTTAGATCGGGCGACAGCAGGAACTGCGACTTTTGATGGACAAACCTATCAGTCAATGATTTATCCTCTCAAAACAGTAGGTGCAGCTTTTGACGGTATTGGAGGTCTGCCAAATAGAAAGGTTTACGACCATCTGCATATTATTGCTGCAAGTAATGCTATTCCGAAGTTTCGGATTGATGAGGTATTGGATATGACTGGGATCGCTCATAAGAAAAAGGATTTCTTATCAAGCCTGTCTCTAGGAGAGGGGCAGCGCCTGGGGTTGGCAGTAGCTTTACTAGGTGATCCTCAGTTTCTTATATTAGATGAGCCGACTAATGGACTAGATCCAAGTGGGATTAAGTGGTTTAGAAGGTTCATTCGCCAGCAGGCTGATTTTGGGAAAACCGTCCTTCTATCCTCTCATATCCTGTCTGAGGTACAAATGGTAACAGATGATGTAGTCTTGATTCATCATGGGCAAATTATCGAACAGGGAACGCTAGAAGATGTATTACAAGGAACAGATAGTTTAGAAGAGCTCTTCTTCGACTTAACAGAGGAGGTTTAAGATGAAAGAGACGATGTCCTTATTGCATTCAGAATGGTTGAAAATCCGATCAATCAAGGCTTTCAAAGTGAGTGTGGCCTTCATGCTACTATTGGTGCCTGTCGTATCCTGGTTGGAGGGCCGACAATATCTGTCTATCGGCTTGGATGCTACACCTGAGACGGTTCCTAATCTGATAAACGCCATTGATCCGCTGGAATATCTAGGTCTCAACGGGGCTTCTATGGCGGTCATGGTTTTGGTCATTTTAGCTGGAATTTTGGGAGCTATGGAATTTCAGTCTCATAGCTTGCGAACCAGTCTATTGGCTTGTAATAACCGCTTGAAGCTACTTATGGGGAAAATATTGACCTTTGGTTTGTTTTCACTCATCATTAGCTTGTTATCCATTTATTTGAGCTATATGGTCATGCATCTGGCTTTAGGAAAGGAAGGGCTTGATCCGATTTTGCTCAATCAGGCAGCTTGGAGTTTGATTTTGTGGAAAACCTTATCTCTAACCCTCTTGGGGATCCTTTCATTTTTGTTAGGTTTATTGGCTCGGACCATGCTAGTTCCTCTGCTATTTCTCGTACCCCAGATCTATAATCTGGGAAACTACCTAGCTGCTCACACGAGTTGGGGGGCATATTTGCCACAGCCAGCAGTAGAGTTGTTTGCTGCAACGCCAACTTCCCAATATGCCAACAATCCCTTGCAAGGACTCTTGATAATAAGCGTATGGTTGCTAGTCATCGGCGTCATGGCCTCTCTGCGCTTTTTGAAGACGGATTTAGGAGGACGCTACTGATGATAAAAGCTCTGCTTAAAAGTGAATGGATTAAGTTTCGTTCTTACTATCTCGTTCTTGGTGCCGCCTTTGTGGCTCTGGTAGTCGTTCCTTTTTTTCTGATGAATCTTGACTACAGTCAGACAGCAGTTGGCCAGACAAAGGCTCTGAGTGAAGCTTTGCATGCTCTCTATCTGGCGCAGCCTGTCATCGTCATCTTTACTTCCCTCTATTTTGCCCAGGAGTTTGTCAAGTCTGGGATGCGAACGAATTTTCTAACCGTATCAAATAGAAAGGCTTGGTTGGCTGGGAAATTCCTTTTTCTGGCCGTTCTGCTCTTGGTTCTCTACAGTGTCATGATAGGCAGCTGTTTCTTTGTTATGCTGGCTCGATTTGACCTAGACTTTAGCTGGCCCTTACTGGGGAAATTCCTCTATTACAGCTCTTTTGGTCTTCTCAGCAATCTTTTTCTGGCTCTTTTAGCTGCTGGCCTCGCTTTGCTCTTTCAATCTTGGGTTGTGCCGGTGTCGGTGCTATTTCCTCTCTTGATTGGTCTTAGCCGTTTATTGGCAACTTTTATCAAAGAAGCAAAGTACCTGCCCGATCTGGCTACGCTAAATCTTTTTGAGTATGAAGGGCTTCAGAATTCGATAGATCTATCAGGGTTGGGAATACAGCTGTTCTGGCTAGCTTTGATTTGGAGCTCTGCTATATTCTTGACCTTGAAACGAGATGTTCGCTAGAGGTATGCTATAATGGAAATCATGAGACAGTATCGTATTTTGGTGGTTGATGACGACCGGAGCATTTTGAAGCTGGTGAAAAATGTCCTAGAGCTCGATGCTTATGATGTGACGACGCTTGATCGAATAGAAGAGCTAGAGCTGACGCATTTTGTCGGATATGACTTGATTCTGCTGGATGTGATGATGGAGCCTGTTAATGGTTTTGAGTTGTGCTCCTACATTCGTCCTCATCTTTCGTGTCCCATCATCTTTTTGACGGCTAAGGAGTTGGAGGCGGACAAGGTGGAAGGGCTCTTTCGCGGAGCAGATGACTATGTTGTCAAGCCTTTTGGGACCAACGAATTGCTGGCGCGTGTCAGGGCGCATCTTCGGCGGGAGGAAAGACGTGAGGAGCGCTATTCTGAGATTGCTTCTTGTCAATTTTATCCAGAGCGCTATGAAATTATCTGTTTTGGTAAAGTATTGAAATTCTCAGAGCGAGAGTTTAAATTGCTGCATTTACTAGCTAGCAATCCCAAGCAGACCTTTTCAGCTGAACGCCTGCATACCTTGCTTTACCCAGAAAGCTCAGAAACACAGCTTCGCTCTATCTCAGAATACGTATATCAGATTCGCCAAAAATGCAAACAAGAAGGTCTGCAAGCAATCGCAACAGTGAGAGGAGTAGGCTATAGATGGCAATTAGAACCCGAAATTTCAAAAGCCTAGTCTGGACAACTAGCTTGAAAATCGTCTTTTTTCATGTTTTGATTTTTGTGCTTATAGGCTATGAATTTACGCAAGGAAGTGATTACGTTCTTTTCACCTTGTTCTTCTGGGCAGGGAGCTTGCTGCTGATTACTTTTTATCATATTTTGAAATTGCTCCGAAAAATCGACAGGGAAATAAAAATGCTAAAGAGCGAGAAGCTTTTAGAAGAAAATCAAAGTCAGCTTTTTCGGATTGAGGAAATGCTAGAAGTTTATAGCGATTTACGGAGCAGCCACCAAGAAAATGCTCATCTTCTAGAAAGAGAGCAGCAGCATAATCAGGAGTTGATTTTACAGCTATCAGCGACATCGCACGATTTGAAGACGCCCCTAACTGTAATTAAGGGGAATGCTGAACTCTTGGAATTGGCGCAGTTAGGCCAGCCACAGGCAGACTATGCTTCTGAGATTTTGCAGGCCAGTCACAAGATGGAAGAGTATTGTGGCTCTTTGATTGATTACGCTAAGACTTTTCAGATTGATTCTAATCAGTTCAGTCAGCTTTCCTTAGGGGATTTTTTGGCTTATCTACAGGATGATTGGGCACTGTTCAGCAAACAGGAAAGCTATCATTTTTATCTCCAAGAAGATTGTGATCTTAGCTTGAGATTGTCCATTCATTTGGACTATCTCAAGCGGGCTTTGCTCAATATCTTACTGAATGCGCTTGAACATGCTAATCAGGACCAAAAGGAAGTCAAGCTAACGGTATCAGTGCAGCAGGACCAGTTGGTTTTTGCTATCTGGAACAATGGCCCTGCATTTTCTGAGGAGATGCTGCTGGGAGCAGAAATGCTCTTTTACCAGAGTGACCAAAGCCGCAATTCAACTAATCCCCATCATGGTATCGGCTTAGCCTTTTCTAAGCAGGTAGCTCTCTTGCATGGTGGTCGTCTGACCCTGCTCAATCCAGACCAAGGAGGAGCCTCTGTCGAGTTGACAATTTCATTGAAATAAATGAGAATGGAAAATCATAAAAACGCATAATACCAAGTGTCCAAAAGACTTGATATTATGCGTTTGATTTTTTTATTATGTAAAGATTTACTGGATTTTTCTCTCAAATTGAGTTTTGTCCAGCCTCGTTTAATTACTTCCGATACAAGCGATCGTATTGGTAGTATGGGTCAAAGGTTACGTTGATGCCTAGCTTGCGAAGGACGTTCTTGTCTTCATCGGTCAAGATGATGGTTGAATGAGCTTCGCTTCCTTTGAGATTCCCAAGTTCTTCCATGGCACGCGCAGCATCAGGATTTTCCATAGCTGTGATTGCAAGTGCAATCAGGATTTCATTTGAGTGGAGGCGAGGATTGCGACTACCGAGATGATTGATTTTAAGACCTTGAATTGGTTTGACGACTTCAGGCTCGATGAGTTTCACTTCCTTAGCGATGTTAGCTGATTTTTTGATGGCATTGATCAAGGCAGCAGCTGTAGGACCAAAGAGTTCAGAGTTTTTACCAGTCACGATTTCCCCATTTGGCAATTCAAGGGCTAGGGCAGGGCCACCAGTTTCTTCTGCTTTTTGGCGTGCAGCGACAGCAACCTTACGGTCTGCAGGTATGATGCCGAGGTCGTTCATGAGAAGTTCAATCTTCTTGACAGCAGTTTCTCCGACTTTTTCAGCTTTAAAATCAAGAACAGTTTGATAGTAGCGACGGATGATTTCTTGTTTAGAAGCTTCGACAGCAGCTTCATCATCTGTAATAGCGAAACCAACCATGTTGACACCCATGTCTGTTGGTGAAGCGTATGGAGATTCACCGAGAATGCGTTCCAACATACGTTTGAGTACTGGGAAGATTTCGATATCACGGTTGTAATTGACAGTAGTTTCTCCGTAAGTTTGAAGATGGAAGGGGTCAATCATGTTGACATCATCAAGGTCTGCGGTTGCAGCCTCGTAGGCCAAGTTGACCGGATGATGAAGGGGAAGATTCCAAACTGGGAAGGTTTCAAACTTAGCGTAACCAGACTTGATGCCATTAAGTTGGTCGTGGTACATATTGGACATACAAGTGGCCAATTTTCCAGAACCAGGTCCAGGAGCTGTTACGACGATCAAGTTGCGACTGGTTTTGATGTAGTCGTTTTTCCCCATGCCTTCGGGAGAAATAATGTGATCCATATCCGTCGGGTATCCTTTGATTGGATAATGAAGATAGGAATCAATCCCGTTTTTATCTAACTGGTTGCGGAAGGCATCTGCAGCGGGTTGTCCTGCGTATTGTGTGATGACAACCGAACCAACAAAAATTCCCAGTTCATTGAATTTGTCAATCAAGCGAAGAACTTCTTGGTCATAAGAAATGCCTAGGTCACCACGCGCTTTGGAATGCTCGATGTTGCTTGCGTTAATGGCGATCACAACTTCAACCTGCTCTTTCAATTCTTGCAAGAGCTTGATTTTATTGTCAGGCTCATAACCAGGAAGGACACGAGCAGCGTGGAAATCTTCTAACATTTTGCCACCAAACTCCAAGTAGAGCTTGCCGTCAAATTGGTTAATGCGCTCCAAAATGTGGTCGCGCTGTAGATTCAAATATTGTTCAGAACTAAAAGCTTGTTTTTTCATTTTTTTACCTCTGACCTCTATTATAATAAAAAATTGGAAGATAGGAAACTACGGAGTCAAAAAAGAAATCAAAAAGATTAGGCAAACGCTTGCACTAAGTTTAAAAAAGCGCTATCATAGACTATAGATTATTAAAATAATGAGGTAAGAAGATGCAAGAAAAATGGTGGCACAATGCCGTAGTCTATCAAGTCTATCCCAAGAGTTTTATGGATAGTAATGGAGATGGAATTGGTGATTTGCCAGGAATTACGAGTAAGTTAGACTATCTAGCTAAGTTAGGGATTACAGCTATTTGGCTTTCTCCTGTTTATGACAGTCCGATGGATGATAATGGCTACGATATTGCTGATTATCAAGCGATTGCTGCTATTTTCGGGACTATGGAGGACATGGATCAACTCATCGCAGAAGCTAAGAAGCGTGACATTCGAATTATCATGGACTTGGTGGTCAATCATACCTCGGATGAACACGCCTGGTTTGTCGAGGCATGTGAAAATCCTGACAGCCCCGAACGAGACTACTATATCTGGCGAGATGAGCCCAATGATTTGGAGTCTATCTTTAGTGGATCTGCTTGGGAATACGATGAAAAGTCGGGTCAATACTATCTCCACTTTTTTAGCAAGAAACAGCCCGATCTCAACTGGGAGAATGAAAAACTGCGCCAGAAAATTTATGAGATGATGAACTTCTGGATTGATAAAGGTATTGGTGGTTTCCGTATGGATGTTATTGATATGATTGGGAAAATTCCTGATGAGAAAGTAGTCAATAATGGTCCTATGCTCCATCCCTATCTCAAGGAAATGAATCAGGCGACTTTTGGAGATAAGAATCTCTTGACAGTAGGGGAAACCTGGGGTGCAACGCCAGAGATTGCTAAGCTCTACTCGGATCCAAAGGGACAAGAATTGTCTATGGTATTCCAGTTTGAACACATCTGTCTTCAATATCAGGAAGGGCAACCTAAGTGGCACTACCAAAAAGAGTTAAATGTAGGGAAGTTAAAAGAGATTTTCAACAAATGGCAGACAGAGCTGGGAGTTGAAGATGGCTGGAATTCCCTCTTCTGGAATAACCATGACCTCCCTCGTATCGTCTCTATCTGGGGAAATGACCAAGAATATCGCGAAAAATCTGCCAAAGCCTTTGCAATCTTGCTTCATCTTATGAGAGGGACTCCCTATATCTACCAAGGTGAGGAGATTGGGATGACCAACTATCCATTTGAAACACTGGATCAAGTAGAAGATATTGAATCCCTCAACTATGCGCGTGAAGCTCTTGAAAAAGGTGTTTCTATGGAAGAAATCATGGACAGCATCCGTGTCATTGGACGTGATAATGCCCGTACCCCGATGCAGTGGGATGAGAGCAAAAACGCTGGTTTCTCAACAGGTCAACCTTGGTTGGCAGTTAATCCAAACTACGAAAAAATCAACGTTCAAGAAGCTCTGGCAAATCCAGATTCTATTTTCTATACTTATCAAAAACTCGTTCAAATCCGTAAGGAGAACAGCTGGCTGATTCGAGCTGACTTTGAATTGCTTGATACAGCTGACAAGATCTTTGCTTATATCCGTAAGGACGGTGAGCACCGCTTCTTAGTTGTAGCTAACTTGTCCAATGAAAAACAAAACTTTTCAGTAGAAGGAAGAGTTAAGTCAATCTTGATTGAAAATACTACTGCTAAAGAAGCAGTTGAAAAACAAACCTTGGCACCATGGGATGCTTTCTGTGTGGAACTAACGGATTAAAATAAGTGAACCTCAAGCCTTTGATGCTTGGGGTTCTTTTGTTGAAAAATATATAGAAAAGTCTTTAAAAAATATTTGTTAGAATTTTCTAAAAAATCTGTCGAAAGTCCTTGCTTTTATGAAAAAATAGGGTATAATGGTGAAAACACTATCTTTAAGGAGATTACTTATGAAATCGAAAAAGTGGCTCTTAGGAGCAGGTGCTGTTTTGAGTGCAGCTCTACTGTTAACTGCTTGTGGGCAAAGTGAAAAGAAAGCGGATGCTCCCAAAACATTCTCTTATGTCTACGCTATGGATCCATCTTCTTTGGACTATAGTGTGACGAGCAAGAGCTCAACCTCTGACGTTATAGCAAACGTTGTTGATGGTCTTTTGGAAAATGACAAGTATGGGAACTTAATTCCATCACTTGCAGAAGACTGGTCTGTTTCAAAGGATGGTTTGACTTACACCTACAAACTTCGTAAGGGTGTAAAATGGTATACTTCTGATGGAGAAGAATACGCTGAAGTTAAGGCCAAAGACTTTGTTACTGGGCTTAAACATGCTGCTGACGGAAAATCAGATGGTCTTTCTTTGATTCAGGATTCTATCAAAGGTTTGGCAGAGTATGTTAGTGGTGAGAGCAATGATTTCTCTACTGTAGGAGTTAAGGCTGTTGATGATTACACGGTAGAATACACGCTCAACAAACCAGAAAGTTTCTGGAATTCTAAGGTTACAACTGCTACCATGCTTCCAGTTAATGAAGAATTCTTGAATTCTAAAGGGAGCGACTACGGTGCACCAACTCCATCGGGTATCCTATATAATGGTCCTTACTTCTTGAAATCATTGACTTCAAAATCAGTCATTGAATATGAAAAGAATCCAAACTACTGGGATAAGGACAATGTCAAGATTGACAATATTAAACTAACTTTCTACGATGGATCAGACCAAGAATCTTTGATTCGTAGCTTTACACAAGGTGCTTATACAACAGCCCGTCTCTTCCCAACAAGCTCAAACTTTGAGTCAACTAAACAAGAGTACGGCGATAAGATTGTCTACAGTCCACAAGAAGCGACTAGCTACTACCTCACTGTTAACGTAAACCGCCAATCTTATAATAAAACAGCTAAAACAGACGAAGCTCAAAAAACATCAACGAAAGAAGCTCTTCTCAACAAGAACTTCCGTCAGGCGCTGAACTTTGCCCTTGATCGTCATTCTTATACTGCTCAGTTGAATGGTGAAGAAGGTGCGAACAAGATTATCCGTAACAGCCTAGTGCCACATGACTACGTTCAAGTGGGTGAAAAAACCTTTGGAGAGTTGGCTCAGGCAGAGCTCGTTTCATATGGAGACCAGTGGAAAGATGTAGCCCTTACAGATGGCAAGGATACGATTTACAGTCCTGAAAAAGCTAAGGCAGCCTTTGCTAAAGCCAAGGAAGAATTGCAAGCCAAGGGGGTTACCTTCCCAATCCATTTGGATATCCCCGTTGAACAAACAGATGTAATCGCGGTTCAACAAACCAACTCACTCAAGCAGTCTATCGAATCATCACTTGGTACTGAAAATGTCATTGTTGATGTCCTTCAAATGACCGATAATGAGAAAATAAGCATTACGTCTCAAGCCAAGGTTCCATCTCAAAAAGACTATGACTTGAACGGAACTGGTTGGGGGCCAGACTATCAAGACCCAGCTACCTACCTCAACATCCTTGATGCCAAGAAGGGTTCTGCCCTTAAACACTTGGGGATCACTCGCGGAAAAGATCCAGAAGTGATGGCTCAAGTTGGACTTGATGAGTACAAAAAGCTCTTGGATGATGCTGCAGCTGAAACCAGCGACCTTAACAAGCGTTATGAAAAATATGCTAAAGCTCAAGCTTGGGTGTCTGATAGCTCACTCTTGATTCCAGTTGCTTCTTCAGGTGGTTCTCCAACGGTTAGCCGTACTGTACCATTCACAAAAGCTTATTCTCAAGTCGGGATCAAGGGAGACCCATTTGTGTTCAAAGGTTTGGAGTTGCAAAATGACGTTGTGACTGCAAAAGAATACGAAGAAGCCTTCAAGAAATGGCAACAAGAAAAAATCGAAACAAATGCCAAATACCAAAAAGAACTTGAAAAACACGTCAAGTAATCTATAAATAGAAAAGGAAGTTGCAGGAAACTGTGCTTCCTTTTTTTGTTTTGAGACACCAGTTGTCATAAAAGTAGTAACTTTACATTTTTGAATAAATTTGATAAAATATGGTTATGTTATAAAAAGTGACATAAAGGAGTGAGTGATGATCAAAATGAAAAAAAGACTGATTGGGACAGGTCTTGTCTTAGCGACAGGGATTTTGCTCTCTGCATGTGGACAGTCCAATACAGATACTAGCACTTATTCATCAACATTTAGTGCGAATCCAACAACTTTTAACTATCTCCTAGATTATTATGCAGATAACACTGCCGTTATTACCAATCTTGTAGATGGTTTGCTAGAAAATGACAGCTACGGGAACCTCGTGCCTGCTCTTGCGGAGGATTGGTCTGTTTCATCAGATGGTTTGATCTATACCTACAAGCTTAGAAAAGATGCCAAGTGGTATACAGCTGACGGTGAGGAGTATGCTTCAGTCAAAGCTCAGGATTTTGTCACTGGGATCAAATATGCCGCGGACAACAAGGGGCAAGCCATGGATCTGATTCAAAATTCAATCAAGGGATTGAATGACTATGTGACGGGTGTGACCAATGACTTTTCAACTGTTGGTGTCAAAGCCTTGGATGATTACACAGTCGAGTACACTTTGACTCGACCAGAACCGTACTGGAATTCAAAGACAACCAATAGTATTCTTTTCCCAGTCAACGAAGAGTTCTTGAAATCAAAGGATAAAGATTTTGGTACCTTGACACCAGACAGTATCCTTTATAACGGCCCCTATCTGTTAAAAGATTTCACATCAAAATCTTCGATTGAATATGTGAAGAATCCACACTATTATGACCATGATAAAGTAACCATTGAAAAAGTTAAGTTAGCTTACTTTGATGGGTCAGATCAGGAGATGACCATTCGAAACTTTGAAAGTGGTGCTTACTCGATTGCAGGAGTCTATCCAAATAGTTCGAACTATGCTAAGACAAAAGAAAAATACCAAGACAATATCGTCTATAGTTTACAAGACAAGACATCTTGGTACTTTAACTTTAACGTCAACCGTAAAACCTATAATCATACCGCTAAAACAACGGATGAACAAAAGAAATCAGCTCAAACAGCTATCTTAAATAAAAATTTCCGTCAAGCTATCAACTTTGGTATTGATCGAACAGCCTACTCTGCTCAATCTAACGGTGAAGAAGCAGCGAGCAAAACCCTTCGTAATACTCTAGTTCCTCCAACATTTGTCCAGGTGGGAGATAAGACCTTTGGAGAAGTAACAGCTTCTAAGCTTGTGAACTACGGAACTGAGTGGTCAGGTATCAATTTGGCAGATGCTCAAGATGCCTACTTTAACAAGGAAAAGGCCCAAGCAAGATTTGCGGAAGCTAAAAAGGAATTGGAAGCCCAAGGCGTGACTTTCCCAATCCATTTGGATGTCCCTGTTGATCAGACGAATAAAAATGCGGTTTCTGGTATGAACTCGGTTAAACAAACCCTTGAAACAGTACTAGGTTCTGACAATATCGTCATTGATGTTCAACAGCTTTCTACAGATGACTTTGGGAATGTTGCCTTCCTAGCACCAAATCCAGCAGCTCGTGACTACGACCTAAACTTTGATGGTTGGGTTGGTGATTACCAGGATCCATCAACTTATCTAGACCCCTTCAATGCTGAAACAGGCTTCTATCTCAAGATTTTTGGTCTTGATGCCAAGGAAGACCAAGAGCTCATTAAGAGTTTGGGGCTCGATACCTATACACAACTCCTGAAAGAAGCAGATGCTGAGAATAAAGATGTCACTAAGCGTTATGAAAAATACGCTGAAGCTCAAGCTTGGATGATTGACAATTCTCTAGTTATGTCTGCTATGTCAAATGGTGGTACAGCCTCTGTAACCAAAGTAACTCCGTTTACACGTGCCTACTCCCTAGTGGGAATCAAGGGTGACGGAAATAATTATAAGTACATGAGATTACAAAAAGACCCTGTTACCAAGAAACAATTTGATGAAGCCAAGGCTAAGTGGGAAGAAGAAAGTAAAAAAGCTATCGAAAAGAGCCAAAAAGAGTTTGAAAACCACGTAAAATAAGATTACAGACAAGGTTGCCCCTGAGCGCCTTGTCTTTTTGTGCAGAATGGCATTCGGAACTTTGCTTATATTTCAGAGCAACTTAAGAGAACAAAAGCGAATGAAAACGCTGAAAATAGCAAGGATGGATGGAATTTCCATCATGATTGTGATATAATATTTATAACTATTAACGTGTATAGGGGATTATCATGAGTAGACGTTCAAAGAGAGCTCGTTCTGGCAACATGAAACGAAATATTAACATAGTCTTATTAACCATTTATCTACTGTTGGGTGGTTTTTTGCTGTTCTTGATTTTTAAACATAATATCTTAGCTTTTCGGTACCTCAATATCCTTACGGCGGTTCTTATTCTCATTTCTGCTGTAATTGCAATCCTTCTGATAGTGTATAAAAAAGCCGAGAAGTTTACGGTTTTCTTTTTGACACTTGCTATCGTAGTTAGCTCCGTTTCTCTCTATGCTTTGCAACAGTTTGTCGGTTTTACCAATCATATCAATGCGACCTCAAACTACTCAGAGTATTCAATCAGTGTGGTCGTTTTGAAAGATAGTGAGATCAATAATGTGACTCAACTGGATACGGTTACGGGGCCAACAGAGACAGACAATGACAATATTCAAAAGTTGTTAGCAGATATTAAGACCAGCCAGAGTAAGGACTTGACAGTTGAGAAAGCGACTTCTTACCTAGCAGCTTATAAGAGTCTGCTTTCTGGTGAAACGAAAGCAATTGTCTTAAATAGTGTCTTTGAAAATATCATTGAAGCAGAGTATCCAGATTATGCTTCAAAAATCAAAAAAATCTATACAAAACAATTAACTAAGGATGTTGCGGCACCAAAGGTATCGAAGAATAAAGCTTTCAATATTTATGTGAGCGGTATTGATACCTATGGTCCGATTAGTTCCGTTTCGCGTTCTGATGTGAATATTCTAATGACTGTGAATCGAGATACCAAGAAAATCCTTCTCACTACAACTCCTCGTGATTCCTATGTTCCGATTGCGGATGGAGGAAACAATCAAAAGGACAAATTGACCCATGCAGGGATTTATGGAGTAGACTCGTCGATTCATACCTTGGAAAATCTCTATGGGGTGGATATTAACTATTATGTGCGCTTGAACTTTACCTCTTTCTTGAAGTTGATTGACCTTTTAGGTGGCGTAGATGTTTATAATGACCAAGATTTCACATCTTTACACGGGAAGTTCCATTTCCCAGTTGGAAATGTCCATCTAGACTCTGAGCAGGCTCTTGGTTTTGTCCGTGAGCGCTACTCTCTAGCAGATGGAGATCGTGACCGTGGTCGAAACCAACAAAAGGTTATTGTAGCTGTGATTCAGAAATTAACATCAACTGAAGCTTTGAAGAACTATGACAATATTATTCAAGGATTACAAGATTCTCTTCAGACCAATATGCCTTTGGAAACCATGATGGATCTGGTTAATACTCAATTGGAGAGTGGTGGGAACTACAAAGTCAACTCTCAAGACTTGAAAGGAACTGGACGCACGGATCTTCCTTCATACGCTATGCCAGATAGTAACCTCTACATGATGGAAATTGATGAAAGTAGCTTGGCCGCTGCGAAAGCTGCTATCAATGATGTGATGGAGGGCAAGTAGCATGATCGATATTCATTCGCACATCGTTTTTGATGTGGACGATGGTCCAAAGTCGATAGAGGAAAGTAAAAAACTTCTTAGAGAGGCCTACAGTCAAGGAGTGAGGACAATCGTTTCAACTTCGCATAGACGAAAAGGGATGTTCGAAACTCCTGAAGAAAAAATCGCGACTAACTTTCTAAAGGTGCGAGAAATGGCTAAGGAAGTTGCGGATAACTTAATCATTGCCTATGGGGCAGAAATCTACTATACGCCAGATGTTGTTGAGAAGTTAGAAAAGAAATTAATCCCGACCCTCAACGATAGTCGCTATGCTTTGATTGAGTTTAGTATGAATACACCCTATCGGGATATGCATAAGGGGCTGAGTAATATTCTAATGTTAGGCATTACACCCATCATTGCCCACATTGAACGTTACGATGCTTTAGAAAACAATGAGCAGCGCGTGCGAGAGCTGATTGATATGGGATGTTATACTCAAGTCAATAGTTCTCATGTCTTGAAACCTAAACTCTTCGGAGAAACTTATAAATTCATGAAAAAGAGAGCTCAGTATTTCTTGGAACGAGATCTGGTTCACGTGATCGCAAGTGATATGCACAACTTGGATCACAGACCTCCTCATATGGAGGAAGCCTATGATATCATTGCCAAAAAATACAGTGAAGATAAGGCTAAGGAACTTTTTAAGGATAATCCCCGAAAAATAATAATGGATCAATTGATTTAGGAGAAAAAATGAAAGAACAAAATATGATGGAAATCGATGTATTTCACTTACTTAAAATCCTTTGGAAACGAAAATTTTTAATTGCTTTGGTAGCATTCGTGACAGGGACAGTAGCATTTGCCTACAGTAGTTTTATTGTGAAGCCGGAGTTTACGAGTACGACCCGAATTTATGTGGTCAACCGTAATCAGGGAGATAAGCCAGGTTTGACCAACCAAGACTTGCAAGCTGGATCTTACTTGGTAAAAGACTATCGTGAAATCATTCTCTCGCAAGACGTTTTAGAAAAAGTTGCGACTGATTTGAAACTAGATCTCCCTCCAAAAGGTCTAGCTAGTAAAATTAAGGTAACAGTTCCAGTGGATACGCGTATTGTTTCTATCTCTGTGACAGATCGTTTTCCTGAAGAAGCGAGCCGCATCGCTAACTCTTTGAGAGAGGTTGCTGCCCAAAAAATCATCAGTGTCACGCGAGTTTCAGATGTGACAACGCTTGAAGAAGCTCGTCCTGCAACATCCCCATCGTCTCCAAATATCCGTCGCAATACCATGGTTGGATTTCTTGCTGGCGCAGTTGTAATGGTTGTTACGGTTCTCCTAGTTGAGCTCTTAGATACACGAGTGAAACGTCCAGAAGATATCGAAGATGTGATGCAAATTGCGCTATTGGGAGTAGTTCCAAATTTGGATAAATTGAAATAGGAGAGAGAGATGCCAACATTAGAGATTGTACAAAAAAAATTAGATTTGGCAAGAAAAGCTGAAGAATATTATAATGCGCTTCGTACCAATATACAGTTGAGTGGGAATAATTTGAAAGTTATTTCGATCACGTCTGTGAAACCGGGTGAAGGGAAGTCAACTACTTCTACAAATATTGCTTGGGCTTTCGCGCGTGCGGGCTATAAGACGCTGTTAATCGATGCCGATATTCGTAATTCTGTCATGTCAGGTGTTTTTAAATCACGCGAGAAGATTACTGGACTAACAGAGTTCTTATCTGGGACGACAGACCTATCACAAGGCCTATGTGATACCAATGTTGAAAACTTGTTTGTTATTCAAGCGGGTTCTATATCACCCAACCCAACAGCCTTGCTACAAAGTGAAAATTTTGCGACCATGATTGACACCTTACGCAAGTACTTTGACTACATCGTTGTAGATACTGCTCCGATTGGAGTTGTTATCGATGCGGCGATTATCACGCAGCAGTGTGACGCTTCTGTTTTAGTAACTGCGGCTGGTGAAACAAATCGTCGTGATGTCCAAAAAGCTAAAGAACAACTCGAACAAACAAGCAAACCATTCTTAGGAATTGTGCTTAATAAACTCAATACTTCAGTTGAGAAGTATGGATCATATGGGGCTTATGGCTCCTATGGAAAAAAGTAAGAGTTAGCTTAGGGAATAGATTATGGAAGAAAAGGGATTGAAGATTACTTTGGCGGCAATCCAGAGTTTTCTTGTCATTTTATTAGCTTATTTACTTAGTTTTGTTAAGGAAACAGAGATTGTAAATACTTCGGTTATTATCTTGTTCATTCTTCATTTTTTTGTGTTTTATATCAGTGATTATGGGCATGATTTTTTTAAAAGGGGTTATTTAGCAGAGTTTATCAACACGACAAAGTATATCGTGTTCTTTGCTTTAGCTATCAGTATTTCGAATTTTTTCTTAGAAGATCGTTTTAGTATCTCTAGACGAGGAATGATTTATTTTTTGACAATACACTCTATTCTGTTGTATTTGTTGAATCTATGCATTAAACGCTATAGAAAAAGCATCTTTCCAAATCTCAAGGGGAGTAAGAAGATATTCTTGATAACAGCTACCTCTAGGGTTGAAAAAGTCATCGATAGGCTGATAGAGTCGGGAGAAATTTTTTGGAATTTGGTGGCGGTCAGTGTTTTAGACCAGCCTGATTTCCAGCATCAAACCTTAACCGTTGTACCTGCTGAGAACATCTTAGACTTTGCTACTCATGAAGTTGTCGATGAGGTTTTTATCAATCTACCAAGTGAAGAGTATGACATCGGGGAGTTTATCTCACTTTTTGAGACAATGGGAATTGACGTGACAGTTAACCTGAATGCTTTTAATAACTATCTAGGTAGTGATAAAAAGATTCGTGGGATGGCAGGGCTGAATGTTATCACGTTTTCTACAAAATTTTATAAGACGAGTCATGTCATTGCTAAACGTTTCATTGATATTGTCGGTTCTATTGTCGGATTGATTATTTGTGGTTTGGTGAGCATTGTTTTGGTTCCAATGATTCGACAAGATGGTGGGCCAGCGATTTTTTCTCAAACGCGTATTGGAAAAAATGGTCGACATTTCACTTTCTATAAATTTAGATCCATGTGTGTGAATGCTGAAATGCGCAAACAAGAACTTTTAGCTCAAAATACCATGCAAGGTGGTATGTTTAAGGTTGATGATGATCCTCGTATCACTCCCATTGGTCGCTTTATTCGTAAGACCAGCCTAGATGAGTTGCCACAGTTTTGGAATGTTTTAATGGGAGATATGAGTCTAGTAGGGACCCGTCCCCCAACAGTTGATGAGTATGAGAAATATACTCCTGAACAGAAACGTCGATTGAGTTTTAAACCTGGGATAACAGGCTTGTGGCAAGTCAGCGGGCGAAGTGAGATCAAGGATTTCAATGAAGTTGTCAAATTAGATGTGGCCTATATTGATGATTGGACTATTTGGAAAGATATTGAAATATTGTTAAAGACCGTTAAAGTTGTATTTATGAGAGATGGGGCGAAGTAATTTCTGCCCTTCAGTCCTGTTAGGAGAGAAATGAAACAGTCAGTTTATATTATTGGTTCAAAGGGGATTCCTGCTAAGTATGGAGGATTTGAAACCTTTGTTGAAAAATTAACCGAATATCAAAAAGACAGCAACATACAATACTATGTTGCTTGTATGCGTGAAAATTCTGCTAAGTCTGGCATTACGGAAGACCAGTTTGAGCACAATGGAGCCATTTGCTTCAACATCGATGTACCCAATATCGGCCCGGCCCGCGCCATCGCTTACGATATTGCAGCGGTCAACAAGGCTATTGAATTGGCTAAGGAAAACAAGGACGAGGCTCCCATTTTTTACATTCTAGCTTGTCGCATCGGTCCTTTTATTTCTGGACTTAAGAAAAAAATTTGTGCGATTGGTGGCTCTTTGCTGGTGAATCCTGATGGTCATGAATGGCTACGAGCAAAGTGGAGCCTGCCAGTTCGTAAGTACTGGAAATTTTCAGAGAAGCTCATGGTCAAACATGCAGATTTACTGGTCTGTGACAGTAAAAATATCGAACAATATATCCAAGAGGATTATAAGCAGTATCAACCAAAGACCACCTATATTGCCTATGGAACGGATACTGTTCCTTCAAGCCTGAAGTCAGAAGATACCAAGGTTCGGAACTGGTATCAGGAAAAAGGAGTTAGCGAAAATGGCTATTATCTAGTAGTGGGACGATTTGTTCCTGAAAATAACTACGAAGCTATGATTCGTGAATTTATCAAGTCCAAGTCCAAAAAGGACTTTGTTCTCATCACAAATGTGGAGCAGAATAAATTTTACGACCAGTTGTTACGGGATACTGGTTTTGACAAAGATCCTAGGGTCAAATTTGTCGGTACTGTCTATGACCAAGAGTTGCTCAAGTACATCCGTGAAAATGCCTTTGCCTATTTCCATGGGCATGAGGTTGGAGGAACCAACCCTTCTCTACTGGAAGCTTTAGCATCCACAAAACTAAATTTGTTGCTAGATGTTGGTTTTAACCGTGAAGTTGGTGAAGATGGGGCCATTTATTGGAAAAAAGATGAGTTGGCACGTGTCATTGAGGAAGTAGAAGGATTTGATCAGGTAGCAATAACTGACTTGGATTTCAAGTCAAGCCAAAGAATCCTCTCAGCTTTCACATGGGAAAAGATTGTGTCAGATTATGAAGAAGTGTTTAAAGGATAGGGAATGAAACGGATTTTATACTTGCATGCTGGTGCAGAAATGTATGGAGCAGATAAGGTTTTACTGGAATTGATTAAAGGGTTGGATTCCAAAGAATTTGAAGCTCACGTCATCCTGCCAAATGATGGTGTTTTAGTCGAGGCTTTGCGCCAAGTTGGAGCTAAGGTCAGCGTGTTGGATTATCCGATTTTACGTAGAAAATACTTTAATCCTAAAGGCATTGCCGACTATATTCGCTCTTATAATTTCTATGCTAAGCAAATCGCCCTCTATGCTCGAGAACACAGTATAGATATGGTTCACAATAATACAGCGGCTGTTTTGGAGGGCATCTATTTGAAACGCAAGCTCAAGCTGCCTTTGATTTGGCATGTTCATGAGATTATCGTCAAACCCAAAGCTATTTCTGACTTTATCAATATGCTCATGGGACGATATGCAGACAAGATTGTGACGGTGTCCCAAGCGGTCGCTAATCATATCAAGCAGTCTCCCTTTATCAAAGATAGCCAAGTGGAAGTGATTTATAACGGTGTCGATAATGCTGTCTATTATCCAATGGATGCGTCTTCTATTCGTGAAAAATTTGACATTGCGCAAGATGCACTTGTGATTGGCATGATTGGTCGGGTCAATGCTATCAAAGGACAAAATGATTTCATAGAAGCAGTCGAGCCACTTTTGGAAAAGAATGAGCAAGCGGTGGCTTTCCTAGCTGGAGGTGTTTTTCCTGGTGAAGAATGGCGCTTAGAAGAACTAGATAAGAGAATAGCTTCTTCATCTGTTGTGTCACAAATTCATCGTATTGATTACTACGATAAGACTTCTGAACTTTATAATATGTTTGATATCTTTGTCTTACCAAGTATAAAACCTGATTCCCTACCTACAGTAGTCCTAGAAGCCATGGCTTGTTCAAAACCAGTTGTTGGTTATAACAATGGGGGAATAGCTGAAATGGTAGTAGATGACAAAAGTGGTTGCTTAGTCAAACCAAATCGTCCTCAAGAACTTTCTAATGCCATTTCTCTCTTACTAGATAGTTCTGAAAAAAGAGAAAAATTTGGGCGAGTAGGATATCAGAGACAAAAAGAGCTGTTTTCTTTGGAGAGTTACATCAAGAACTTTTCGGAGTTGTATAAAACAGATAGAAAAGATTAGTTATGAATAAAATAGATTTTGTTGTTACTTGGGTTGATGGGAATGATCCTGTGTGGCAAGAAAAAAAATCAAGCTATGATGGCTCGGTTAATACTTCTAAACAGAGTATGAATTCAGTCAAGGCTTACCGAGAATGGGGGACCTTTAAATATTGGTTTAGAGGAGTTGAAAAATTTGCTCCTTGGGTCAATAAGGTCTACCTCGTGACCGACCAGCAAAAGCCAAGCTGGTTAGATATAAATAGTGAAAAATTGGTGTTGGTAGATCATACAGAGATTATCTGTAATGACTACCTGCCAGTTTTTTCTGCCAATCCTATCGAAAGTAACATCCATCGAATCCCTGGTCTCTCAGAGCATTTTGTTTTTTTTAATGACGATATGTATTTGACAGCTCCAGTTGAGCCGACAGATTTTTTCTCAGAGGATGGTTTACCCAAATATAATACGGCTCTTTCACCGATTATTCCTGAGCGATATGGAACGGGGAATTTTCAGATAAATGACATGGAGATTGTCACTAGCTATTTCAGTCGAAATGAAATTTTGAAGAATGGCCAATTCTTTGATCCAAAGCAGGGATTAAAAAGTATCGTTAAGTCGCTACTATACAGAAATAGTCAGTTTATCTGTGGTTTCTGGGAGAGTCATCTGCCCTATCCTCTACTAAGATCAACGATGAACTTGGTATGGGAAAAGGAAAAAGCTGTCTTGGAAAGAACCTCGGCTAGTCGCTTTAGAAATCCTTCTGATACCAATGTTTGGCTCTTTAAGTATTGGCAGATTGCCAGTGGTAAATACGCTATCGGAAATCCTAAGTTGGGAGGACTCTTTTCTTTGGATAATGCCGGACCAGATTTTTGGAAGATACTAAATTCTGGCAAATACCAAATTATGTGTATCAATGATGGATTTAACATTCAAGACGAGGAGCAGGTGATGACAGACTTTATCAAGGCTATGGATCAACTGCTTCCAGATAGAAGTTCATTTGAGATTTAAACTGTAAAACTAAGTAAGAGAAAGAAAAGAAAATATGATTTCGGTAATTGTGCCTGTTTATAATGTGGAGGACTACCTTCATTATGCCATGGAGAGTTTGGAACATCAGACTTACAAGGATATGGAAGTCCTCTTGATTGATGACGGCTCGAGTGATGGCTCAGGACACTTGTGTGACCAGTATGCCCAGCAATATGATTGGGTGACTAGCTACCATAAGGTCAACGGTGGCTTGTCTGATGCTCGGAACTATGGGGTCTTGAAAGCCAAGGGTGACTGGATTACTTTCCTAGATCCAGACGACTATCTGGAACCCTGCGCCTTGGAACTGCTAGCAGAGCTACAAAGTCGTACCCAAGCAGATATGGTGAGTGGCAAAGTAGAGCCAACAGCTCACTATCATCGTTTTCAAAATTTTCACTTGGATCAGCTTGATTTAGACCAAGTTAAGGTCTATGACAAGGCAAAGGCTCTGACTGAGATGCTTTATGGAGACCTTGTAACGGTCTCTGCTTGTGGGAAACTCTATCGGAAAGAACTTCTTGAGAAAGCTCCCTTCCCCAAGGGGCGCATCTACGAAGACCTCTATGTTATCAGTGAGCATCTCAACCAAGTCCAATCCGTGGCCTTGTACCATCTTCCGATTTACCATTATTACCATAGACCTGGTAGCATTACTGCCTCGGCTTTCACGCCAAAACAATACGAGTTTTACGAAGCAATCGATCATTTAAAAGAGGTTGTGAATGCAACCTATCCTGAGAGTTCAGAACTCCAAGAAGCCATCATTTCACGCTTCTTTACAGGAAGTCTTCTGATTTTTACGATGATTAAGGATGGGGATTCGGTAGAATTCAAGAGACTTCAGGAGAAAACCAGGCCTTATTTGCCACTTGTCTTGAAGAATGCTAGAGTTAGCAAGAAACGTAGGATCCTCTATGTTTTAATTACTAAGTATCCGCGGCTCTATTATCAATTTAAAAAGTTAAAAAAATCCTAAGTAAGAGTTAGGGATGAAAGAAGAAAAGGAAAAAGAAAATGTTAAAGTTAGAACGTGATAAATTGCTAATTGCAGCAGTTTTAATAGTGGTTGTCTCCATAGATATGATCAATACGTCTATGTTAGCTCCTGTTTTACCTAATATTCCTAATGTAGTTCCTTTTTTTGCGGTCCTGTTACTTGCTATGCGATTTGCTTATATTCATCACTACTCTATAAGCTATCTCATCTTTGCACCAATTCTTCTTTTTGCTGGGGGCATGGTTTACTATAAGACTGGGAACCTTAATGCATTGATGTATATGTTTCTGCTTGTCTTTCTTTACAAGGCTGAGATGGAAAGTGTACTTAAAATATACTCTGTTGTAGCCTTGTTTTTTATTGTATTGATAGTGCTCTTGGCCGTGATTGGTGCTATTCCAAACTTGCAATTTGTCCAATCACGATCTGCGGGAGTCGTTGTTCGAAATTCATTTGGCTTTATTTATCCAACTGATTTTGCTTCTCACTGTTTTTATCTATATACAGCTATATCGTATATCTTTAGAAAGAAATTCATTATTTTACGGACTGCCTTAGGATTTGGTCTGGCTTATTTCATTATTCGATATTGCGATGCGAGGCTTAATGCCGCTTCTATTACTGTAATGGCGCTCATTTTTCTGTACTTTTATTTCCGAAATGATAAACAGCGACGGCTTTTTGCTTTACTTCCTTTATCGGCTGGTATAGCGTCTTCAGTAATGATTTATCTCTCTTCTAAATTTACCTGGTCTCATCCAATGTATGTGGCTCTAAACAATTTTTTTAGTATGAGATTACACCTAGGACATGAGGCACTAAAAAAATATGCAGTGCAGTGGTTTGGGATTCGGGGCATATCATTTATCGGTTATGGGGGGCGTACAGAATCCGTTTTGAGCTACGACTATGTAGACTCTTCCTACGTTCAGATGCTCTTTACCTATGGGATGATTCCAGTTCTCTTATTGGTCGTGTTATACATAGTTAGGTCTTGGTCATTTTATCGCAAAAAGAATTATTTGCTATTGACGGCCTTATCCTTAATAGCAGTCAACTGTATGTTTGAGGCCTTCTGGGTTCGCCCGTCTTATAATATTTTTATGTTTACTCTATTTGCAACCTTGCCAGTTATTGAATTTGAATCGAAGAAATCTACAACGAGGAACTCCTTGTGAAAGTATTAAAAAATTATTTATATAATCTTTCTTATCAGCTGTTAGTAATCGTTTTACCAGTCATTACTACACCCTATATTACTCGGGTTTTCTCATCCAATGACTTAGGTTCCTATGGGTACTACAACTCAATAGTAACTTACTTTATACTCTTAGCGACACTTGGGGTGGCCAATTATGGGACCAAGGAGATTTCAGGACATCGAAACAATGTTCAGAAAACCTTCTGGGGCATTTACAGTTTACAAGTCCTTTCAACCTGTTTAGCGGTTACGCTTTATATAGTTATCTGCTTGCTTGTGCCGTCGATGAACAATCCAATTGCCTATATACTTGGCTTTAGTTTGCTGTCTCGTGGTTTTGATATTTCTTGGCTTTTTCAAGGGTTAGAAGATTTCAAAAAAATCACAGCTCGTAACACAATGGTCAAACTTCTAGGTGTTGTTTCGATATTCCTATTTGTTAAGAAACCATCCGACTTGTACTTGTATATCATCCTCTTGGTTGCCTATGATCTACTAGGTCAGTTGAGTATGTGGCTTCCTGCTCGGGAGCACATTCGCAAGCCGCATCTGGATATAGCCTATGCCAAAGAGCATATCAAACCAGTCATTCTCTTGTTTCTGCCACAGATTGCCATTTCACTCTACATCACGCTAGATCGCACCATGTTGGGTGCCTTGTCTTCGACCAAGGATGTCGGGATCTATGATCAAGCCTTGAAATTATTGAATATTTTGTTGACCTTGGTAACGTCGCTTGGTAGTGTTATGTTGCCTCGGGTCTCCAATCTCCTCTCATCAGGTAACCAAAAGGCGGTTAACAAGTTACATGAAATGTCTTTCTTAGTGTATAACTTGGTTATCTTCCCGATGATTGCGGGGATTTTGATTGTTAACAAAGATTTTGTTAATTTTTTCCTGGGGCAAGACTTCCAAGATGCTCGCTATGCGATTGCCATCATGGCCTTTAGAATGTTCTTTATTGGCTGGACCAATATCATGGGAATTCAAATCTTGATTCCTCACAATAAGAATCGTGAATTTATGCTGTCAACAACTATTCCAGCTATTTTCAGTGTAGGCTTGAATCTCCTTTTAATCCCGCCTCTGGGCTATATTGGGGCGTCGATCGTATCTGTTGCGACAGAAGGTTTAGTTTGGCTGATCCAACTCTATTTTACACGTTCGTACCTAAAAGAGGTCAAGATCCTTCCATCTATGCTAAAAATATTTTTAGCTGCTCTCTTGATGTACGGCGCTTTGTATTCTGTACAAGCTTTCATGCACTTCTCGTCTGTTGTGAATGTCTTGATCTATTCTCTGCTTGGCTTCCTAGTCTACGGTGGCTTGGTTTTGGTCTTACGTGTCTTGGATTTTCAAGAACTAAAAAGTGTCTTAAAGAAATAAGGAGATTTTATGTACGATTATTTGATTGTCGGTGCTGGCTTGTCAGGTGCAATCTTTGCCCACGAAGCTAACAAACGTGGCAAGAAAGTGAAGGTGATTGATAAACGAGAACACATTGGTGGGAATATCTATTGCCAATCTGTTGAAGGAATCAATGTCCACAAGTATGGGGCTCATATCTTCCATACATCCAATAAAAAGGTCTGGGATTATGTCAATCAGTTTGCGGAGTTTAACAATTACATCAATTCTCCTATTGCCAACTATCAAGGACATCTTTACAATCTGCCTTTTAACATGAACACTTTCTATGCTTTGTGGGGGACAAAGACACCCCAAGAAGTCAAGGACAAGATTACTGAGCAGACGACACACATGCAAGATGTTGAGCCTAAAAACTTAGAGGAACAAGCCATTAAGTTGATTGGTACGGATGTTTATGAAAAGCTAATCAAGGGCTACACCGAAAAGCAATGGGGACGTTCTGCTACTGAACTACCACCCTTTATCATCAAGCGTTTACCAGTTCGATTGACTTATGACAATAATTATTTCAACGACCGTTACCAAGGGATTCCAATTGGTGGTTACAATGTCATCATCGAAAAGTTGTTGGAAGGAATCGAAGTAGAGCTTAATACAGATTTCTTTGCTGATCGGGAGAACTTGGAGGCTTCAGCAACTAAGATTGTCTTCACAGGGATGATTGATCAGTTCTTTGACTATAAATTTGGTGAACTTGAGTATCGCAGTCTCCGTTTTGAGCATGAGATTTTGGACCAAGAAAATCATCAAGGAAATGCCGTAGTCAACTATACTGAACGTGATATTCCCTATACGCGAATCATCGAACACAAACATTTTGAGTTTGGGACTCAAGCCAAGACCGTTATTACTCGTGAATATCCAGCAGATTGGAAAAGAGGAGATGAACCTTACTATCCAATCAATGATGCCAAAAACAATGCAATTTATGAGCAGTATCTAGCGGAAGCTGAGAAAAATGGGCGCGTTATCTTCTGTGGTCGCTTGGCAGATTATAAATACTATGATATGCATGTGACTGTTGAACGTGCATTGGATGTGGTAGAAGAAGAACTAGGGAGCATCTAAGAATATCACAGATAAAGGGGAGAAAAGGTGAAATATTATCTGAAAGATTCATTTCTGCATAATGCACACGAAAAGAATGCAGGGAGTAAGGCGCGAAATGATGTAGAATCTATTCTAATCTCAGAGGGTTATGAGGGGTTGGAGCTCAAGGTTGAGAATTGGTATAAGATGAATTTCTTTAAAGCTCAACAACACAAATATCGTGCGACCAAGTCTGTGTTTGATCAGTTGGGAGCCGGAGATGAATTGGTGATTCAGTTCCCTATTATCCACCATACATTTTTCATCTCACAACTCATTAAGCAGGCGCAAAAGAGAGGAGCAAAATTCTATCTTTTGATCCATGATATTGAAACCTTGCGTCATGCAGCAGGTTCGGAAGTGAAATTCCGTCATAAAGTGCGCAATTACTTCCAAGAAAAGAAAGCTTTGATGTCAGTGGATGGCATTATCGTTCATAACGATATCATGAAGAAAGTTCTGGTAGGTCAAGGAGTGCCAGCAGATAAAATGGTTAGCTTGGAAATTTTTGACTATCTGATTCCAAACTTTGCTGAAAAACCAAATCTCCAAAAAGACCAGCCTATTATCGTAGCTGGAAATTTGAACCCTGCAAAGTCAGGTTATCTTTATAACTTGCCAGACCAGCCCGCCTATAACTTGTATGGGGTGGGCTACGATGAAAGTCGTGCATTGAAAAACACTAGCTACTTTGGTTCCTTTATGCCAGATGACCTCCCAGCTGCTCTTGAAGGTAGTTTTGGTTTGGTCTGGGACGGAGACAGCTCAGAAACCTGCCAAGGTTCTTACGGGAACTACCTACGTTTTAACAACTCGCACAAGGCCTCTCTCTACTTAGCTTCAGGTTTTCCCCTAATAGTCTGGAAAGAGTCGGCTCTCGCACATTTTGTTCTGGATAAACAGTGTGGTCTAGCAGTTGATTCTCTACACGACCTCCAAAAAGTACTAGATGATTTGACACTTCAAGACTACAAGGAACTTTCAGAACAAGCTAGGAAAGTTGGAGCCGCTCTTCGAGATGGAGCCTATTTAAAAGCTGCCTTATCCAAATTGAAGTAAATTCCTTAGGGAATTTGGGATAAAATGAAATATAATATAGGATAGGTAATTAGCCAGAAAGGAAGCCTATTATGAAAGGTATTATTCTTGCGGGTGGTTCAGGTACCCGACTGTACCCACTTACTCGGGCCGCGTCAAAACAGCTGATGCCAGTTTATGATAAACCCATGATTTATTATCCTTTGTCAACCTTGATGTTGGCTGGGATTAAGGACATTTTGATCATCTCAACACCACAGGATTTGCCCCGTTTTAAGGATCTGCTCTTGGATGGTTCCGAATTTGGAATCAAGCTTTCCTATGCGGAACAGCCTAGTCCCGACGGACTTGCTCAGGCTTTTCTTATCGGTGAAGAATTTATCGGCGACGATAGTGTTGCCTTGATTTTAGGCGATAATATCTATCATGGGCCTGGTTTGAGCAAAATGCTTCAAAAGGCAGCCAAGAAAGAGAAGGGGGCGACTGTTTTTGGCTACCAAGTGAAGGATCCAGAGCGTTTTGGTGTGGTCGAGTTTGATACAGACATGAATGCTATTTCCATAGAAGAAAAACCGGAGAATCCTCGCTCTAACTATGCAGTGACTGGTCTTTATTTCTATGACAATGATGTTGTGGAGATTGCCAAACAGATAAAACCGAGTGCTCGTGGAGAGTTGGAAATCACAGATGTTAACAATGCTTATTTGAAGCGTGGGGATTTGTCAGTTGAAGTTATGGGGCGTGGTTTTGCCTGGTTGGATACAGGGACGCATGAGAGCTTGTTAGAGGCTTCCCAATATATCGAAACGGTTCAACGAATGCAAAATGTTCAGGTTGCCAATCTGGAAGAAATTGCCTACCGAATGGGTTATATCAGCCGCGAAGATGTGCTGAAGTTGGCGCAACCTCTCAAGAAGAATGAATACGGGCAATACTTGCTTCGTTTGATTGGAGAAATCTAGATGACAGATAATTTTTTCGGCAAAACACTTGCAGTGCACAAGATTGATGCCATTCCAGGTTTGTTAGAGTTCGACATTCCAGTTCATGGTGACAATCGTGGCTGGTTTAAGGAAAATTTCCAGAAAGAAAAGATGCTACCGCTTGGTTTTCCTGAAAGCTTCTTTGCTGAAGGAAAACTGCAAAATAACGTCAGCTTTTCTCGCAAAAATGTTCTTCGAGGACTCCATGCTGAACCTTGGGATAAGTACATCTCAGTAGCAGATGGTGGCAAGGTTCTGGGTTCTTGGGTTGACCTACGTGAAGGTGAGACTTTTGGAAATGTTTATCAGACCGAGATTGATGCAAGTAAGGGAATCTTTGTCCCTCGCGGCGTAGCCAATGGTTTCCAAGTCCTCTCGGATACAGTTTCTTATAGCTATCTGGTCAATGACTATTGGGCACTTGAACTCAAGCCTAAATATGCTTTTGTCAACTATGCAGACCCAGCTTTGGGCATTGAGTGGGAAAACCTAGAAGCAGCAGAAGTCTCAGAAGCTGATAAACATCATCCACTGCTTAAGGATGTAAAACCTCTGAGAAAAGAAGATTTGTAAAAAAATTAGGGAATAAAAATGACTGAATACAAAAATATCATCGTGACAGGTGGAGCTGGTTTTATCGGTTCTAACTTTGTTCATTATGTTTACAAAAACTTTCCAGATGTTCATGTGACAGTGCTGGACAAGCTGACTTATGCGGGTAATCGTGCCAATATTGAAGAAATTATAGGTGATCGTGTTGAGTTGGTTGTTGGAGATATTGCTGATGCAGTCTTGGTAGACAAGCTGGCAGCTGAAGCGGATGCTATCGTTCATTATGCGGCAGAAAGTCACAATGACAACTCGCTCAATGATCCGAGTCCCTTTATCCATACCAACTTCATCGGGACCTACACTCTTTTGGAAGCAGCACGTAAATACGACCTTCGTTTCCACCATGTGTCAACTGACGAAGTCTATGGGGATCTGCCTCTGCGTGAAGATTTGCCAGGTCATGGAGAAGGTCCAGGTGAGAAATTTACGGCTGAAACCAAGTACAATCCCAGCTCGCCTTACTCATCAACCAAAGCAGCTTCAGACTTGATTGTCAAAGCTTGGGTTCGCTCATTTGGTGTTAAAGCGACTATTTCTAACTGTTCAAACAACTATGGTCCTTACCAACATATCGAGAAGTTCATTCCGCGCCAAATCACCAATATTTTGAGTGGAATCAAGCCAAAACTCTACGGTGAAGGTAAAAATGTCCGTGACTGGATTCACACCAATGACCATTCATCAGGTGTTTGGACAATTTTGACAAAGGGTCAAATTGGTGAAACCTACTTGATTGGTGCGGATGGTGAGAAGAACAATAAGGAAGTCCTGGAACTCATTCTCAAGGAAATGGGGCAACCAGCTGATGCTTATGACCATGTGACGGACCGAGCTGGTCACGACCTTCGTTATGCTATCGACGCTAGCAAGCTTCGTGATGAACTAGGGTGGAAACCAGAGTTTACCAACTTTGAAGCAGGTCTCAAAGAGACCATCAAGTGGTACACAGACAACCAAGACTGGTGGAAATCTGACAAAGAAGCAGTAGAAGCTAATTATGCTAAAACGCAACAAGTGATTAACTAAATGCATACTAAAAAGCAAGAGACTTTGAGTTCTCTTGCTTTTTATGTATGTCGTAATCTTTTATTCTCTTATTTCTTGTTTATAAAACTCTTTAAGGGCAGCTTGCCAGGTTGGAATGACGAAACCTGTCGCCTTCGCTTTGACTAAACTCATGGTTGAGTTGAGAGGTCGTTTAGCCTTGGCAGGAAACTTGCTGGAGTCTACTGGTACTACTTCGACATCACTGTCTTTAAGAATCTCGACAGCGAAGTCATACCAAGTGGTGTCTTCCGCTGCGTCATTTGATAAGTGGTAGTAGCCAAACTCTTTTTGATTATCAGTCAAATAGGTCATGAATTCGGCCAAGGTTCGTGTCCAGGTTGGGCGGCCGTGTTGGTCGTTGACTACTGTGAGTGTTTTATGGGATTTGGCTAGATTTTGCATGGTAAAGACAAAGTTTTTACCATAATTTCCAAAGACCCAAGCAGTCCGGATAATGTAATGCTGTGACGTAAGATTTTCAACAAGTTCCTCCCCCATTCGCTTGGTACGCCCGTACTCTGTTTGCGGATCAGGTAGGTCATCGACTTCCCACTCTTGTCCGACGGGTTTCTTTCCATCAAAGACATAGTCTGTCGAGATATAGACCAGAGTAGATCCGTATTTCTCAGAGGCCTTGGCTACATTTTCAGTTCCAGTTACGTTGATGGCAAAATCCAGTTCTTTCCCCTCGTCTTCTGCTGCATCAACAGCAGTATAAGCTGCACAATGATAGACTAAAGTTGGCTTAATCTCAGCAAAGACTTTCTCAACCATTTTAGCATTAGTGATATCCATTTCGGCCACATCCACTGCAACATAGTCCACATTTCGTTCATCTAGTAAATAACGTAGTTCGGTACCGAGTTGACCATTTGAACCTGTAATTAATATCATTGTCTTCTCCTTAACTTTTCTTCTATCTAATCATAGCAAAAAAATGATAAAAAATCTGATTTTCGGTCCTTGTTTTGCTGGTTTAAGATATAAAAATATAGTATTAGAGAATCATAATTTTATAATAGAAAACTTATTTTTCAGAATTTACCAAATTAATTCAAAAATTCTGAAAATTTTATTGACATGTTTCTGAAAAGGGACTATAATGGGGTGAAAGTTTTAAAGGAGAAAACAATGAAAAGTTCAAAACTACTTGCCCTTGCGGGTGTGACGTTATTGGCAGCTGCGACTCTTGCAGCCTGCTCTGGATCAAGTTCAAATGCTAAAGGTGAGAAAACATTCTCATACATTTACGAAACGGATCCTGATAACCTAAACTATTTGACAACTGGTAAGGCAGCTACAGCAAATATTACTAGTAACGTTATCGATGGCTTGCTTGAAAATGACCGCTATGGTAACTTTGTACCGTCTATGGCTGAGGATTGGTCTGTATCTAAGGATGGATTGACTTATACGTATACACTCCGAAAGGATGCAAAATGGTATACATCTGAAGGTGAGGAGTATGCAGAAGTTAAAGCTCAAGACTTTGTAACTGGTCTTAAGTATGCTGCTGATAAGAAATCAGATGGTCTTTACCTGGTTCAGGAATCTATCAAGGGATTGGATGCTTACGTCAAAGGAGAAATTACAGATTTTTCTCAAGTAGGAATCAAAGCTCTTGATGATTATACCGTTCAATACACATTGAACAAGCCAGAAAGTTTCTGGAATTCTAAGACAACAATGGGTGTTCTGGCTCCTGTTAATGAAGAATTTTTGAACTCTAAAGGGGATGACTTTGCTAAAGGTACGGACCCAAGCAGCATTCTCTATAATGGACCATTCTTACTCAAATCAATCGTAGCCAAATCATCAGTCGAGTTCGAAAAGAATCCAAACTATTGGGACAAAGACAATGTCCATCTTGATAAAGTAAAATTATCCTTCTGGGATGGTCAAGATACTAATAAGCCAACTGAAGCTTTCAAAGACGGTAGCTTTACAATGGCTCGCCTCTTCCCAACAAGTGCTAGTTACTCAGAGACTGAAAAAACATTCAAAGACAATATCGTTTATACCCAACAAGATTCTACTACTTATTTAGTAGGCACAAATATCGATCGCCAGTCTTATAAGTACACTTCTAAGACAACAGATGAGGAAAAAGTATCAACCAAGAAGGCACTTTTGAATAAGGACTTCCGTCAAGCTATTGCATTTGGTTTTGACAGAACAGCCTACGCTTCTCAAGTAAATGGTGCAAGCGGGGCTACTAAACTGCTTCGTAACTTATTTGTTCCTCCTACATTTGTACAGGCAGATGGGAAAAACTTTGGGGAATTAGTTAAGGAAAAATTGGTGACCTATGGAGATGAGTGGAGCAACGTAAACTTGGATGATGCCCAAGATGGACTCTACAATCCTGACAAAGCCAAAGCAGAGTTCGCTAAAGCTAAGGCGGCCCTTCAAGCGGAAGGTGTGAAATTCCCAATCCACTTGGATATGCCTGTAGATCAAACAAATACAACAAAAGTTCAACGTGTTCAATCTTTTAAACAGTCAGTTGAAGAAAATCTAGGATCAGATAATGTGGTTATCGATATCCAACAGCTCCAAAAAGACGATGTTCAAAACATTACCTACTTCGCTGAGACTGCGGCTGGAGAAGACTGGGATATCTCAGATAACGTGGGTTGGTCTCCAGACTATATCGATCCATCTACTTATCTTGATATTATCAAGCCTTCTGTAGGAGAAAATACGAAAACATATCTAGGATTTGATTCTGGGACAAACAACGCTGCCGCTAAGCAAGTTGGTTTAGAAGATTACGAAAAAATGGTTGTGGAAGCTGGTGAAGAAACCACTGATGTTTCAAAACGTTATGAGAAATATGCTGCTGCCCAAGCTTGGTTGACAGACAGTGCCTTGCTCATTCCAACAACTTCTCAAACTGGTCGTCCAATGTTGTCTAAGATGGTACCATTTACACTTCCATTTGCATACTCTGGTAACAAGGGTATGAGTGAAGCCCTTTTGTACAAATATCTAGAAGTACAAGATAAGGCAGTGACAACAGAAGAATACCAAAAAGCTCAAGAAAAATGGTTGAAAGAAAAAGAAGAGTCAAATAAAAAGGCCCAAGAAGATCTCGCAAACCATGTGAAATAACTTTAAAAAAGTGAAGGATTTAGCCATCGACATGATGGTTAAGTCCTTTTTTATCTTGGTATAAGTCCCTGAATGATTAGAGATAGGATTTTTTTATAGCTGTAAAGCGATTCTTAAAATTCTGAGCGTTAGAACTGTTCAGAAAAGAGAAAATTTTAGTGAATTTTACCTATTTCCTATTGCTTTCTGCCTTTTTATTTGTTATATTAAAAGTACAATTAATTTTTATTTATAACAGTTAAGCAGAGCACTTTCAGAGAAAGGAGTATTTTTTAAAAAAGAAATGTAAACGCTTACTGGAAAATGAAAGGATTTAGGAGTTCATGGATAAACGATTTTTTGAAAAACGCTGTAAGTTCAGTATTCGTAAGTTTACGCTTGGAGTAGCTTCGGTGATGATTGGAACGACTTTCTTCGCAGCTAGCCCAGTATTAGCTGATCAAGCAAGAGTTGGTTCAACAGATAATTTGCCGAGTGAACTAGCTGATTTGGATAAGAAGGCTAGTGATGAGGGGCACGATTTTGACAAGGAAGTTGCCGCTCAGAATCCTGGTTCAGCTGAAACTGCTGAAGGCCCTCAAACAGAAGAAGAGTTGTTGACTCAAGAAAAAGAAAAGTCTGAAAAGCCAAGCAATCTGCCAAAAGAATTAGAAGATAAGTTGGAGAAAGCTGAAGACAATGGGCGCGAAGTTGACAAGGATCAGTTGGCCCAAGATACTGGCAAGCTCGTCCCAGAAGATGTGGCTAAGACTACCAATGGGGAATTAAACTACGGCGCGACTGTTAAGATTAAGACGCCATCAGGAGAAGGTAGCGGTATTGTCATTGCTAAAGACCTTGTCTTGACGGTTTCTCACAACTTTATCAAGGATAGCCAAGACGGCAATATCCGTAAGGTTGTGGATAATGACCAAGGGGATGGAGATATCTATAGCATCTCATATCCAGGATTGCCAGATGTCAAGTTTAGCAAGAAAGATATTATTCATTGGGATCGTGAAGGCTACCTGAAAGGCTTCAAAAATGATTTGGCTCTTGTGAGATTGCGTACAGTTCTAGAAAATACGCCTGTTGAAGTAACTAAAAAGCCAGTTGTTAAGAAAATCGGAGATAAACTCCATGTCTTTGGTTATCCAGAAGGAAAATTGAATCCGATTGTCAATACTACAGTTGATTTTGCGGAACCATACGGAGAAGGTGTCCAAGGGATTGGTTACCAAGGAGGAAAACCGGGCGCTAGTGGTGGTGGTATCTTTGATACAGAAGGCAAACTAGTCGGTGTTCACCAAAATGGTGTAGTTGGAAAACGGAGCGGAGGCATTCTCTTCTCACCAGCTCAACTAAAATGGATCCAAGACCACATACAGGGAATTTCAAGTGTGAAACCAGCCGACTTGGAAGAGAAAGAGAAACCGGCTGAAGAAAAACCAAAAGAGGATAAACCTGCAGCTGCTAAACCTGAAACACCTAAGACAGTGACTCCTGAATGGCAAACGGTAGCGAATAAAGAGCAACAAGGAACAGTCACTATTCGTGAAGAAAAGGGTGTTCGCTACAATCAATTGTCTTCAACGGCCCAAAATGACAATGATGGCAAACCAGCCTTGTTTGAAAAACAAGGATTGACAGTTGACGCTAATGGAAATGCGACGGTTGATTTAACCTTCAAAGATGATTCTGAAAAGGGCAAATCACGCTTTGGTGTCTTCTTGAAATTTAAAGATACCAAGAACAATGTTTTTGTTGGATATGACCAAGGTGGCTGGTTCTGGGAATACAAAACTCCAGGTAATAGCACATGGTATAAAGGCAACCGTGTGGCAGCACCAGAACCAGGTTCTGTAAATCGTCTTTCTATTACTCTCAAGTCAGATGGACAACTCAATGCCAGCAACAATGATGTCAATCTCTTTGACACAGTGACCCTACCTGGGGCGGTCAATGAGAATCTTAAAAATGAGAAGAAAATCCTTCTCAAGGCAGGAACTTATAGCAATGACCGAACGGTTGTCAGCGTTAAAACAGACAATCAAGAAGGTGTAAAAGCGGATGATACTCCTGCCCAGAAAGAAACAGGTCCTGCCGTTGACGATAGCAAGGTGACTTATGATACGATCCAGTCTAAGGTTCTCAAGGCAGTGATTGACCAAGCCTTTCCTCGTGTCAAAGAATACACTTTGAATGGCCATACTTTACCAGGACAGGTGCAACAGTTCAACCAAGTCTTTATCAATAACCATCGAATCACCCCTGAAGTCACTTATAAGAAAATCAATGAAACAACAGCAGAGTACGTGATGAAGCTTCGTGATGATGCTCACTTAATCAATGCGGAAATGACAGTACGCTTGCAAGTTGTGGATAATCAATTGCACTTTGATGTGACCAAGATTGTCAACCACAATCAAGTCACTCCAGGTCAAAAGATTGATGACGAAAGAAAATTGCTTTCAACTATTAGTTTCCTTGGTAATGCTTTGGTCTCTGTTTCGAGTGATCAAGCTGGTGCTAAGTTTGATGGGGCAACCATGTCAAACAATACCCATGTCAGCGGGGATGATCATATCGATGTAACCAATCCAATGAAAGATTTGGCTAAGGGTTACATGTATGGATTTGTTTCTACAGATAAGCTTGCTGCAGGTGTTTGGAGTAACTCTCAAAACAGCTACGGTGGTGGTTCGAATGACTGGACTCGTTTGACAGCCTATAAAGAAACAGTTGGAAATGCCAACTATGTCGGAATTCATAGCTCTGAATGGCAATGGGAAAAAGCTTATAAGGGCATTGTCTTCCCAGAATACACCAAGGAACTTCCAAGTGCCAAGGTTGTTATCACCGAAGATGCCAATGCTGACAACAAAGTCGACTGGCAAGATGGTGCCATTGCTTATCGTAGCATCATGAACAACCCTCAAGGTTGGGAAAAAGTTAAGGATATCACAGCTTATCGTATCGCGATGAACTTTGGTTCACAAGCACAAAACCCATTCCTTATGACCTTGGATGGTATCAAGAAAATCAATCTCCATACAGATGGTCTTGGGCAAGGTGTTCTCCTTAAAGGATATGGTAGTGAAGGTCACGACTCTGGTCACTTGAACTATGCTGATATTGGTAAACGTATTGGTGGTGTCGAAGACTTCAAGACCTTGATCGAAAAAGCGAAGAAATATGGAGCTCATCTTGGTATCCACGTTAACGCTTCTGAGACTTATCCTGAGTCTAAATACTTTAATGAAAATATTCTTCGTAAGAATCCAGATGGAAGCTACAGCTACGGATGGAACTGGCTAGACCAAGGTATCAACATTGATGCTGCTTATGACTTGGCGCATGGACGTTTGGCTCGCTGGGAAGACTTGAAGAAAAAACTTGGTGAAGGTCTCGACTTTATCTATGTGGACGTATGGGGCAATGGTCAATCAGGTGATAACGGTGCCTGGGCTACCCACGTTCTTGCTAAAGAAATCAACAAACAAGGCTGGCGTTTTGCGATTGAGTGGGGCCATGGTGGTGAATACGACTCTACCTTCCAACACTGGGCAGCTGACTTGACCTATGGTGGCTACACTAATAAAGGTATCAACAGTGCTATCACCCGCTTTATCCGCAACCACCAAAAAGATTCTTGGGTTGGGGACTACAGAAGTTACGGTGGTGCAGCCAACTACCCACTTCTAGGTGGCTACAGCATGAAAGACTTTGAAGGCTGGCAAGGAAGAAGCGACTACAATGGCTATGTAACCAACTTGTTTGCCCATGATGTCATGACCAAGTACTTCCAACACTTCACTGTAAGTAAATGGGAAAATGGTACACCAGTTACCATGACTGATAACGGTAGTACCTATAAATGGACTCCAGAAATGAAGGTTGAGCTAGTCGATGCAGCAGGTAACAAGGTTGTTGTGACTCGTAAGTCAAACGATGTCAATAGCCCGCAATACCGCGAACGTACAGTAACGCTCAACGGACGTGTCATCCAAGATGGCTCAGCTTACTTGACTCCTTGGAACTGGGATGCAAATGGTAAGAAACTTCCTACTGATAAGGAAAAAATGTACTACTTCAATACGCAGGCCGGTGCAACAACTTGGACCCTTCCAAGCGATTGGGCAAATAGCAAGGTTTACCTTTACAAGCTAACTGACCAAGGTAAGACAGAAGAGCAAGAACTAACCGTAAAAGATGGCAAGATTACCCTAGACCTTCTAGCAAATCAACCATACGTTCTCTACCGTTCAAAACAAACCAATCCTGAAATGTCATGGAGCGAAGGCATGCACATCTACGACCAAGGATTTAACAGTGGAACCTTGAAACACTGGACCATTTCTGGTGATGCTTCTAAGGCAAAAATTGTCAAATCACAAGGCGCAAATGAAATGCTTCGTATCCAAGGTAATAAGAGCAAGGTCAGTCTTACTCAGAAACTGACTGGCTTGAAACCAAATACCAAGTATGCGGTTTATGTTGGTGTCGATAACCGTAGTAATGCTAAGGCAAGTATCACAGTGAATACTGGCGAGAAAGAAGTGACTACTTATACCAATAAGTCACTCGCTCTCAACTATATCAAAGCTTATGCTCATAACAATCGTCGTGAAAATGCTACAGTTGACGATACAAGTTACTTCCAAAATATGTACGCCTTCTTTACAACTGGATCTGATGTATCAAATGTCACTCTGACATTGAGTCGTGAAGCTGGTGATGAAGCAACTTACTTTGATGAAATTCGTACCTTTGAAAACAATTCAAGCATGTACGGAGACAAGCATGATACAGGTAAAGGAACATTTAAACAAGACTTTGAAAATGTAGCTCAAGGTATCTTCCCATTTGTAGTAGGTGGTGTCGAAGGTGTCGAAGACAACCGCACTCACTTGTCTGAAAAACACGATCCATATACACAGCGTGGTTGGAACGGTAAGAAAGTTGATGATGTTATCGAAGGAAATTGGTCATTGAAGACCAATGGACTAGTGAGCCGTCGTAACTTGGTTTACCAAACAATCCCACAAAACTTCCGCTTTGAGGCAGGTAAGACTTACCGTGTAACCTTTGAATACGAAGCAGGCTCTGACAATACCTATGCCTTTGTAGTCGGTAAGGGAGAATTCCAGTCAGGTCGTCGTGGTAGTCAAGCAAGCAACTTGGAAATGCATGAATTGCCAAATACTTGGACAGATTCTAAGAAAGCCAAGAAAGTAACCTTCCTCGTGACTGGTGCAGAAACAGGCGATACTTGGGTAGGTATCTACTCAACTGGAAACGCAAGCAATACTCGTGGAGATGCTGGCGGAAATGCCAACTTCCGTGGTTATAACGACTTCATGATGGATAATCTTCAAATCGAGGAAATTACCCTAACTGGTAAGATGCTGACAGAAAATGCACTGAAGAACTACTTGCCAACTGTAGCCATGACCAACTACACCAAAGAGTCTATGGATGCTTTGAAGGAGGCGGTCTTTAACCTCAGTCAGGCAGATGATGATATTAGCGTGGAAGAGGCGCGTGCAGAGATTGCCAAGATTGAAGCTTTGAAGAATGCTTTGGTTCAGAAGAAGACAGCCTTGGTAGCAGAAGACTTTGAAAGTTTGGATGCGCCAGCTCAACCAGGTGAAGGTCTAGAGAATGCCTTTGATGGAAATGTGTCTAGTCTATGGCATACATCTTGGAATGGTGGAGATGTAGGCAAGCCTGCAACCATGGTCTTGAAAGAACCAACTGAAATCACAGGACTTCGTTATGTTCCACGTGCCTCTGATTCAAATGGAAACTTGCGAGATGTGAAACTGGTTGTCACAGATGAGTCTGGTAAAGAACATACCTTCACAGTGACAGATTGGCCAAATAATAACAAACCAAAAGACATTGACTTTGGCAAGACAATCAAGGCTAAGAAAATTGTCCTTACAGGTACCAAGACTTACGGAGATGGTGGCGATAAATACCAATCTGCAGCGGAACTCATCTTTACCCGTCCACAAGTAGCAGAAACACCGCTTGACATGTCTGAATATGAAGCAGCTTTGGCTAAGGCGCAGAAATTAACAGACAAAGACAATCAAGAGGAAGTAGCTAGCGTTAAGGCAAGCATGAAATATGCGACGGATAACCATCTCTTGACGGAAAGAATGGTGGCCTACTTCGCAGACTATCTCAATCAATTAAAAGATTCTGCTACGAAACCAGATGCTCCAACAAGTAGCAAGGGAGAAGAACAACCACCAGTTCTTGATGTACCTGAGTTCAAAGGCGGCGTCAATGCAACAGAAGCAGCTGTACATGAAGTCCCTGAGTTCAAGGGCGGCGTTAATGCGGTTGAAGCCTTGGTTCACGAATTACCAGAATACAAAGGTGGAGCCAATGCGGTCCTAGCGGCTGCAAATGAAGTCCCTGAGTTCAAAGGTGGCGTCAATGCGGTTCAAGCCTTGGTAAACGAGAAACCAGCCTACACAGGTGTATTGGCTACTGCTGGAGATCAAGCAGCTCCAACAGTTGAAAAACCTGAGTACCCGCTCACTCTAAGCCCAGTAGCTGATGCCAAAACTCTGGAAGATAAAGAAGAGAAACTTCCTGCTACAGGAGAACATGGTTCAGAAGCAGCCCTCTTCTTGGCAAGTGTGAGCATCGCTTTATCTGCTGCAGTCCTTGCGACAAAACGTAAAGAAGAGTAATGAGATTTGATTTTAGCAGTTCAAAGCAACTCGAATCAAAAAGAACAAACAGCCGGAGAGGACCTCTTGGTTCTCTCCTTTTTCAAAGGAGAAATGATACCGCTTACTCATGTATGCGGATGAAAGGAATAGGAGAAAGATGGATAGACATTTTTTTGAGAAACGCTGTCACTATAGTATAAGAAAATTTGCAATCGGTGCAGCCTCCGTTATGATTGGTGCTAGTATCTTTGGCGCCAATATGGTTCAGGCGGCAGAAACAGCAACACCTTCAGAGACAGAGGGAAGTATCACTCATGTTCAAGCCTTGGATAAGTTACCAGATGATTTAGCCGCTGCGCTTGAAAAAGCAGATGCAGAAGCTGCAACAGAAGCAAGTCATGAAGAAACTCCAGCGACTGATGAGGGAACCAATCCTGCAGCAAGTGAAGAGGCAAAACCAGAGGCAAGCCCTGCAAGTCCCAAGCCAGCAGAAACGCCGAAACCGGTTGAAACACCAAAGGCAGACAAACAACCTGCGGAAACCACTACACCAGCAGTAAAACCAGCTGAAAAGACAATCGAAGATAGAGAAGATGTCAACCATCTCGAAGGTGCTACTGCTCAGGCAAGCAACCATGAGACTGGGACCAACTTTACTGCAGATAAGGCTATCGATGGAGATGACAATACCCGTTGGGCTACAGATAGAGATGCAGTAAAACCAACTTTTGAATTAACTCTTCCAAAAACTACCCTCATCAAGCATGTAGAAATAGACTGGGATCGTCGTCTTCGTAATGGGCAAAATGACCCCAATATCAAATCTTGGAGTCTCTACTACGCAGGTCAAGAAGACGTGGGCGCTAATGGAGAAAAACAATGGAAACTCGCTCATACCAAAACTGAAGATCCTGTTTTAGATGAGAAAGTAGATCTAGCTGAAAGTATCAAAGCTAAATATCTTAAGTTAAAAATTAACGACTATCAAGCGGGCACAATGGGCTGGAGAAACGTTGGAATCCAAGAAATTCGAGCTTATTCAAACGTTCCGGACCATAGTAGGGTAACGGATATCCGCCAAGTAACCGAACTAACAGTAGCAGAAGATGGACGGTCTCTTGTCTTACCAACTCTACCAGGAAAAGTCAGTCTCATTGGAAGCAATAAACAAGGTGTAATTGACCTTCAAAATCACATCTATAAGCCTTTGACAGACCAACGTGTCAAGGTCATGGTCCAACAAATCAGAGACAGTCATACCTTTACCAAAGAGTTTGAAGTAGTCATCAAGGGCTTACATCAGGACGAAGGTGTGGGTGTTAAACCAAAAGTAGCACCAGCTGTTCAACAATGGTATGGGAAAGAAGGTCAATCTTCTATCACTTCAGATACAGTTCTTGCGACGGGTGATTCTGGCTTTGATCAGGCTGCAACCTTCTATCAGTCAGACCTTGCTAGCCGTGGATTGGAACTAGCAACAGGTGACAAGCAGGCTCAAAAACGAATCGAATTTAAAAAAGTTGAAAACAAGGGTTATGGTAAAGAAGGGTATGGCATCACTATCCAAAATGATGTGATTACCATCGAAGCTGCCACAAACACAGGAGCCTTCTACGCCACTCGTACCCTTCTTCAAATGGGAGAAAGTAACCTCCAAAATGGCGAAATTCGTGATTTCCCAAGTTTCAGCCACCGTGGCTTTATGCTGGATACAGGTCGTAAATTTATCCCTTATGACACTCTTGTAGACATCATGCTCAACATGGCTTACTACAAGATGAACGACTTGCAGTTGCACCTCAACGATAACTATATCTTCCTTAAGGAACACTTGGCAGGTAAGAGCTTAACACCAGAAGAACAACTCAAGTATGTTCTTGAACATGCCAAGACTGGTTTCCGTGTGGAGACAGACATTGTCGGTAAGAATGGACAAAAACTAACATCAGACGAGCATTATACCAAGGAAGAAATGCAAAATCTGATTAAACTTGCCAAGGCCTTGCATATCAACCTAGTGCCAGAAATTGATACACCAGGTCATGCACTATCATTTGTCAAAGTTCGTCCAGATCTCATGTATCAAGGTAGTTTGAGCGATTATGCAGGCAAGCACAATGTTGAGCGCGTAGCCATGCTAGACTTGGATAACAAGTACGAAGAAACTCTTAAATTTGTCAAATCAGTTTATGACAAACTCCTCGATGGTCCAGATGCACCGCTTCATGGCGTGTCCACTGTTCATATCGGAACGGATGAATACTATGGCAGCAGAGAAAGCTATCGTCGCTATGTCAATGACCTTATCAAATACATTAAAGGAAAGGGATATACCCCTCGTATCTGGGGCTCGCTCAGTGCGAAACGTGGAAACACTCCTGTTGACTGGAACGGAGTAGAGGTTGATATCTGGAGTATCGGATGGCAACGACCAAATGAAGCCATTGCTCAGGGAGCTAAGATTATCAATATCACGGATGTACCGACCTATAGTGTGCCAAGTGGAAGCAATAGTCAAGCAGCCTACGGGGACTATGCTAACTACGAACGTCAGTACAATAGCTGGACACCGAATGATTTTAGAACAGGTGGAGGTCCACTTCTACCAGCTTCTCATCCAAGTATCCTTGGTGGTGGTCACGCAGTTTGGAATGATAATATCGACCTTCATGAGACTGGTTTGACCTCTTATGACATCTTCAAACGCTTCTTCAAGAGCATGCAAACCACTGCAGAACGCACCTGGGGATCCGATCGTGCAGCTGCAACCTTTGCAGAACGCACCCTACCAACGAGCCCTTATGCGCCACAGTCAAATCCTGCTAAAGAGATTGATCAAAGCGACTTGTTTACCATCAATTCTGAAACAGTCAAGAACTATGCAAGTAAGAAAGTGAAGGCAAGCGAACAGGGATTGGCTTTTGAGAAAGACAGCAGTATCGAAGGCTTGGCTGGTGATGTTGGTCCAAGTCACGTCTTGAAGTTTGATGTAACTGTCACTGGAGACGGAGAACAAACCTTCTCAGCAAGTGGGGATAACCGTATCTATCTAGCTGATAAAGACGGCTATCTTGCTTACCAGTTTGAACAGTTCCATATCCAATTCAATAAAAAACTTGAAAAGAACAAACGTTATCAAATCTCCATCGTAACCAAACCACAATCTACAGAAGTCTATGTGGATGGTGAAAAGATTGAGCGTATTGCAAATCCAGCCCACCCTCGCTTTGCCCACAATAGCTTGGTACTACCGCTTGAAAGCATCGGTGGATTCAAAGGAATCTTGCATAGTGCAGAGTTGTCAGACAAACCATTTGTAAATCCTCGTTTGATTTCAAATGATAAAATTACTGCAACCGCAAGCAGTCAGCAACTTCCAGGAAACGAGACTGAAGGCGCTGTTGAAAAGGCCTTTGACAATGATCCAAATACCTTCTGGCATACTAAATGGACTGGTGACACTGGGCCATACACCCTTACTATGACCTTGAAAGAAGCAGAAAAAGTCAATGGCTTGACGTATCTCCCACGTCCAGGTGGTGGAAATGGTGTCGTGACACGCTACGAAGTCTACGCACAAAAAGATGGCCAAATGATCAAGGTTTCAGAAGGAAGCTGGGACAACAACGCCCAAGAAAAAACAGTCAACTTTGCGGCGGTACATACCAACAAGATTGAGTTGAAAGTATTGGAAGGCGTTGGTGGTTTTGCAAGTGCGGCTGAAGTTCATCTATTGAAACCTGTCAAAGAAGAGCAAGAAACGCCTGCACCAAGTCAACCAGAAAAACCAACTACACCTGAAAAACCAAAAGTAGAGCAAACAGGTGATGGAACAGTTGAATTGGCAGATCAATTCACTGCAAGTAAACCAGCTAGCGAAGACAGCATTGCAGCTGCCAGCAAGAGCGCAGACTATCTCAAGAAAGAGTACAAGGTCTTCCCAACTCCACAAAAAGTGACTTATGGAGAAGGTGTCACAGCTCTTCGCAAGCAAGTCAATCTGGTCATGGGCGATCAACTCGATATCTATACTCGCAATCGCTTGAAGAGTGTTTTGCAGGACAATCAAGTATCTTATACAACTGGTAAGGCGGCAATCGCTGGCGCAACCAATATCTATCTTGGAGTGCATGGACAAGGTTCACAAGCAGAGCAAAACTTGTCCAATGTTTCAGCAGGTCTCTTTGACAAGATTGACGCCTATGTCTTGAGCATCAAGGATAACTCGATTTCCATCGTCGGAAAAGACACAGATGCAGTCTTCTATGGTTTGACAACCTTGAAACACATGCTCAAGGAAAGCCAAGTGCCAGTCCTTCGCAATGTGACAGTAGAAGATTACGCAGAGCTCAAGAACCGTGGTTTCATCGAAGGTTACTATGGAAATCCATGGTCTAATGCCGATCGTGCAGAGCTCATGCGTTATGGTGGCGATTTGAAATTGAACCAATACTTCTTTGCACCAAAAGATGATCCATACCACAACAAGAAATGGCGTGAACTCTATCCAGAAGAAAAATTAGCTGAAATCCGTGAACTTGCTCGTGTCGGAAATCAAAGTAAAACCCGCTATGTCTGGACTATCCATCCATTCATGAACAACCGCATCCGCTTTGGCAATGAAGCGCATTACCAAGAAGATTTGGCAACCATCAAGGCCAAATTTACCCAGTTGATGAAAGTGGGTGTCCGCGAATTTGGTATCCTTGCAGATGATGCACCAAGCCCAGTCGGAGGCTACAATAGCTACAACCGCTTGATGCAAGATATGACCAAGTGGTTGACTGAAATGCAGGGAACCTACAGCGGTCTTCGCAAAGAAATGATCTTTGTTCCTGGCCAGTATTGGGGTAATGGACGTGAGGATGAGTTGAAATCCCTCAATGAAAATCTCCCAAGTTCAACATCCATGACCTTGACGGGTGGTAAGATTTGGGGTGAAGTCTCTGAAAGCTTCCTTTCAACTCTCAAGAACAATCTATCCGCAGGTGGCAAAACCTATCGCCCCGTTTCACTTTGGATTAACTGGCCTGTAACAGATAACTCTAAACAACACTTGATTCTAGGTGGTGGTGAGAAATTCCTTCATCCAAATGTGGATCCTAGCTTGCTGTCTGGTATCATGTTGAACCCAATGCAACAGTCTGAACCATCTAAGATTGCCCTCTTTTCAGGAGCTCAATACTCATGGAAACAGTGGAAATCAGAAGAAGAAGCTAAGAAAATCAATGATATTGCCTTCAACTTTGTAGAAAATGGTCATTTTGAAGATAGCAAGGTATCGGCAGCCTTCCGTGAACTTGGTAAGCACATGATCAACCAAAACATGGATAATCGTGTCGTCAAACTAGAAGAATCGGTAGACTTAGCTCCAAAATTAACAGACTTCATGACCAAGCTCAAAGCAGGTCAGGATGTGACTGCCGAACGTGCAGCCTTGCGTGCAGAATTTGCCAAGATTAAAGAAGCAGCCGAACTCTATAAAGCATCAGGCGATAAAAAAATGGTTGCCCAAATCCACTATTGGTTGGATAATGCAATCGATCAAATGAATGCTCTCGATGCCTTCCTTACAGGAACTGAAGCCATGGCTACAAACGATGCAGCCAAACTTTGGGATAGCTACTATAAAGGTTTGAAATTGTACGAACAGTCTCAAACTCACACCTTCCATTATGTAGACCATATGGAAAGAGCTGAATTGGGTGTTCAACATATTCGTCCATTTATCCTATCCCTGAAAGAAGTTCTGGCATCTGAAGTTCAAAAAGTCTTGCATCCAGATCAAATCATCAGTACCTTTATCACCAATCGAACAGGTGTAGAAGGTGGTTTAGCAGAAGTAACGGATGGCGATTTGGCAACTCATGCGATTATTAAATCACCAAATAGCATCAAGACAGGTGATTATATCGGTATGAAATTCAACAAGCCAGTAGCGATTCAAACCTTGACCTTTGCTATGGGAACGCAGGCAAATCCACGTGATACCTTTAGTAAGGCAGAAGTGCAGTATCTAGATGAAAATGACAACTGGGTAACCTTGAAAGAGCCAAGCTATGTCGGAAATGAATCCCTGCTTAAGTTTGAGAATCTCAACATCAAGGCCAAAGCAGTTCGCATGATTGCGACAGCAGACCGCGAGAACACTTGGTTTGCAGTTCAGGAAATTGCAGTCAACCGTCCAGTTGAAAAAGCTCGTAGCCAACAAGCAACGACAGTTAGTCTAAGCTCAAACTTAGTTTACAAACTAAATACCTCAGCCCGTCAAATCACTGATGGCAAGGACAATACAGAAGCCATGATGGCAAATGCTGACGGTAGCAATACGACACCAGTAGATGCTTGGGCACAACTTGACCTCGGTGAAGTCAAGTCAGTCACTAAAGTACGACTTCGCCAAGGAACGGGTGATAAGCTTGCCACAGGTGTGCTTGAGTATTCTACAGACGGTACTACTTGGCAGGAACTCGATCGCTTGTCAGGTGAGCAAACCAAGGAAGTGACTAGAGCGATCAATGCTCGTTACATCCGAGTCCGCAATACCAAGGCACTCGACCTCTGGTGGCGTATCCAGGACTTCTCTGTTGAGACACGCTCTGGAAACAGCGAGTTAACAGACACCAACGTTGACGCCTTGAAGGAAACACCAGTAGTGGATAGCTTGGGCAGTTACGAGCTTCAAATTCCAGCTGGAACCAAACTCCCTGCTCATAGCTATCTAGGTATGAAGCTTGACCGTATCCATCAAATCAAGAGCATCCAGCTCCAAGGTCAGGCTAACCCTGCTCTTACTCTAGAGTACTCTGCAAATGCGCAAGAATGGACGCCGGCTAGCCAGTTGACTGACAGATCTGTAGTGAGCCACTTGGTACGTTATGTTCGTTTGGTCAATAAAACAGATCAGGAACAAGCTGTGACAGCCACTTCTCTCCTTGTGACAACCAAAGAAGTACAACCAACCAAACTAGAATCTACAACAATGGGTATTCATCCAACATACGGAAGCAATGATGTTCGTAAGCTGAACAACCTAGATCAACTATTTGACGGTGTTTACAACAACTTCGTTGAGTTTTCAGACTATGCCCGTAAAGATGGCCACGTAACCTTGAAACTTGGTAGCGAACGCACTATCAAGAAGATCAGAGCCTACATCCAAGACGGAACTCAAAACTACCTTCGTGATGGTAAGATTCAAGTCAGCCAAGACGGTAAAACTTGGACTGATGTCGTGACAGTAGGAGATGGTGTGGCCAATAGCACACACGATGATTCATTGACAGATGGTTGGACACATGATTCTAAGATGCCAGGAAATCGCTATATCGAGGGTAAATTGGCGACACCAGTCAAAGCTAACTATCTCCGTGTCCTCTATACAGCAGACTATGATGCCCGTTTTGTAGGCTTTACAGAATTGGTCATCAACGATGGTGAATTTGTCAAACCAATCAATGATCCAACAGTAGAAGGAAGTAGTGGAGAAAGCCAAGGCAACCTTTATAATAATCTTGTAGACGGCAAAGTCTTGACCAGCTACAAGTCTGAAAAAGACAAGGGCGAATTGGTGTATCACTTGTCTGAACCAACCAAAGCTAACCACCTTCGTCTCGTTTCCAGTCTTCCTGAAGGAGCTAAGGCACGTGTTCTTGCTAGAACACTCAAGGATGGTCAAGACAGTTGGCTAGACCTCGGTGCCATTACATCTAGTCTCCAAACCTTCGCTATCCGAAATGGTGGCTCTCTTCTAGACGTCAAATTAGTCTGGGAAGGTGGCAAGGCTGAGTTTTATGAATTGGCGAGCTTCTATCAAGAATTAACAGAAGAACCTGTTCAATCAAGCAAGGGTGAAGAACCAGCACCCGTTCTTGAGGTTCCTGAATTCACAGGTGGTGTCAATGCAGTTGAAGCCCTAGTACATGAACTTCCAGAGTACACAGGCGCATTAGCAACAGTAGGAGACCAAACTGCTCCAACAGTAGAGAAACCTGAGTTCAAGGGTGGTGTCAATGCAGTTGAAGCCCTAGTACATGAACTTCCAGAGTACACAGGCCCCGTAGCGACAGTAGGTGACCAAGCTGCTCCAACAGTAGAGAAACCTGAGTTCAAGGGTGGTGTCAATGCAGTGATGGCTCTAGTGCATGAATTGCCAGAATACACAGGCCCGCTAGCAACAGTAGGAGGCCAAGCAGCTCCAACAGTAGAAAAACCTGAGTTTAAACTTAGCACTCTAGTTTCTGATCAAGGTAAGACTCCAGATCATAAACAAGAAATTGCTAGACAAGAAACAGCAAAACAGAGCTTGCCAGCAACAGGTGAGAGTCAATCTGACACAGCCCTCTTCCTAGCAGGTGTTAGCCTAGCCCTATCTGCTCTCTTTGTAGCAAAAACAAAGAAAGACTAGTATTTAGTAAAACCTCTTAACAAGATTACGAAATCCGTTTCCTATCTTTCCCAATGAGGTTTATAGTACAGAAAAAGCCTGAGAAGACATCTTCTCAGGCTTTTGTTAAGCACATAAATGCAATAGTGCTATGAAAAAATCACCCAGAAAACTCTGGGTGATAAATGTTATGGTTGTGCTGGTTGAGGATTCTGATTTTGGTTCTGGTTTTGTTGACCAGGCGTTGTATTTGGTTGCTGGTTATTGGTATTATTGTTTGCACTATTATTCGTGCTTGGAGTAGTTGAGCTTGACTGTGAAGTTGAACTTTCTGATGTCGAGCTCGAACTTTCTGGTGTTGGGGCCTGTTGCGGAGCAGGAGCAGTCCATGCAGAACGAGCACCGTTTTTAAAGACGAACTCACCACTTCGGTAGAGGCCTTCTGGCATGGTCCAGTCGCCAGGGTTGTTATCCTCAGACAGATAAGTCATCATTGAACGGTAGACCTTAGCTGCAACATAGAAGCCATCACCAACGATAGGAGTAAGGCGGTTTGAGTAACCTGTCCACACAGCCATTGAATATTTGCGAGTATAACCAACAAACATTTCGTCTGGAGCTACATAACCAGTATTTTTGATGTAGTTTTCAATTTCATCGTCTGTATAGTTTGATGTACCAGTCTTACCAGCTTGAGGTAGCCAAGGGAGATAAGCACCACGACCCGTTCCGTATGCTAAGACAGTCTTCATCATTTCTGTCATCATATAGGCGGTCGTCTCTTTCATGGCACGAGTACCAGGATCAGCGTATTCTTTTGAGCTACCATCGCTAAAGACGATTTTATTGATATACATTGGTTTATGGTAGATACCACCGTTAGCAAAAGCAGCGTAAGCAGCAGCCATTTTCTCACTACTTGCTCCGTACTTTTTGTTTGACTCAGTCGTGTTACTTGAAATCGCGTTGGCATAGTGCATATCCGGATAGTCAATACCGATTCCATTTAGGAAGGTCTTGGCTCTATCCAAACCGACTTTGTTCAAGGTTTCTACGGCTGTAACGTTCCGTGATTGTTGGAGCGCATATTGGATGGTGATGTTTCCAAAATAACTTCTATCCCAGTTGTAAACAGGGGTATCTGTTCCAGGATAGTTGTAAGGAACATCATGTACAATCGAAGCAGTTGAGTCGTAGATGTCATACTCCAAGGCAGGAGCATAGTCTGTGATCGGCTTCATGGTAGAACCCCAGTCACGGTTGGTTTCAACAGCTTGGTTGATTCCGAAGGAAACATTGCTTGATTGGTGACGAGAACCTAACTGAGCAATAACTTTCCCATTTGTCACATCCACAATCGTTGAAGCTACTTGCATTTCATCGTCAGGATAGTTGACATACTCGTCGGTATTGTAGATATCCCAGAGATGTTGTTGAACTTTAGGATCAACGTTGGTGTAGACGTCCATACCAGTTGTTAAGAGGTTGTAGCCTGTTTCTTGTTCGACTTGATCGATTACCTCTTTGAGATAGTTGTCCATGTATGGAGGATAACTATTAGCTGATTTTAGACTTTGAAGTCCATCTGTAATCGGAGTATTAATCGCTTTTTCATATTGCTCAGCTGAAATGTAACCTTGCCCCTTCATCTCAGAGAGGACGAGATTACGACGTTCTTGAGCAGCTTCTGGATGCGAGTATGGATCATACTGGTTTGGAGCCTGAGGCATACCAGCAAGGAGAGCCAGTTGAGGAATACTTAGATCTTTGAGATCCTTGCCATAGTAACTTTGGGCAGCTGTCTGCATTCCGTAATTACCGTTTGACATGTAAACCTTGTTGATGTAGTAGGTCAAGATCTCTTGTTTAGTCGCTTTTTGTTCTAACTGAACGGCTAACCAAGCTTCCTGAGCCTTACGAGAAAGAGTTTGATCAGAAGTTGACGTAGAGAAATAGGTTAACTTGATCAACTGCTGTGTCAAGGTGGAAGCTCCTTGCAGACCTCCACCACCACGAAGGTTTCGTAGGGTAGCACCTAGGATACGGATCGTGTCGATTCCTCGGTGATTAAAGAAGCGATGGTCCTCAATCGAAACAATAGCGTTGACCAAATCGGTCGGTATTTCGTTTGCTTGGGCATTGACTCGACGTTCCGATCCAAGATCAGCGATAAGCTCGTCATTGCTATCATAGATCTTACTTGACGTTGTAGCAACTAGTTTACTTTCAGAAAGTTCGGGAGCCTTGCTAACATAGTAGAGGAAGAGACCTCCACCAAGCATTACAGCTGCGATAAATACAGTTAAGAGACTGATACTGACATACTTAGCTATTCGCAGAAAAGTTTGTTTGTTCATCTTGTTTTACCACCTAGTAAATGTTCTTTGATAATGTCGAGGTAGGGAATTTGAGGAAAGGCACCAGGCTCAATCCTATATCCATTTTCTCGAATATATCCAAGTGGCATTGACTTCTGTCCCTTATCTTGATGATAGAAACGGATGAGGTCAATAGCCGGCAATAAGTAGGTTTCTTGCTGAGAAGAAAAGTGAAGGAGTACAAAGCAGATTCCTTGCTGGGCAAGGACTTGTTCCATATGCTGGATCTGATGGAGATGAAAATTCTTCATCGGTATCGCATGTTTTTGCCTGGTTTCCTTTGCTTCAAAGTCGATGTAGTATCCATCATAAACCCCTGAATAGTCAGTAGTTGAGGCTTGTCTAAAGTAGGCTTCAACGATCTTGGCACGACTTCGTTGGGGATAGTCGACACGTACGATTTGGATGGGAGTCGGTTTCTTATGAATAACAGCTAACCCATGCGACAAATAGTAGTCGTTCGTAGCATTGATCATCTTTTCAAAAGACATTCCCCGATTTGCGAAATTTTTAGTTTGTGACAGGAGTGCTTGCCTCTTTTGAGATGAAATTTTATGTGGATAGTTGACCATAATTCTCCTTATTGGTACAATAACATCACTCTATTATATCATAAATTTACAAAGAAAGGGTTAAAAATGACATCAGCCTTGATTTTAGGCTATTCAGCCTTCGACCTTGGTCTCTTTAATGACAAGGATATTCGCGTTGATATTATCAAAACAGCCATTCGGAGAGACCTGGAACGTCTAGCAGAGGATGGGGTGACCTGGCTTGTCTTTACAGGGACTTTGGGCTTTGAGTACTGGGCGCTTCAGGTAGCGAAAGACATGAAAGCAGACTATGGATTTCAGCTGGCGACCATTTTTGATTTTGAAACCCATGGCAGTAATTGGAATGAAGCAAATCAAGCGAAATTGAGTGAGTTCAAGCTAGTTGATTTTGTCAAATACGCCTATCCACAATATGAGCACAAGGGACAATTACGCGATTATCAGAAATTTCTGCTGGAAAATACAGATACTTGTTACCTTTTTTACGACGAAGAAAACGAAACCAAGTTACGATATTTTTACCAAATGATGAAAAATCAAGCGGACTATGTTACAAGAAGATTAACATTTGAGGACTTGAATGAAATAGTAGAAAATTTTTCTGAAAAGTAAGCCTTTGACCTTGATTTTTACTTGTCTTTTTTTATATAATAATACTAGCAACCCAGAATGGAGAGAGACATGGCAAGTATTATATTTTCAGCGAAAGATATTTTTGAACAAGAATTTGGACGTGAAGTACGTGGATACAGCAAAGCAGAGGTAGATGAATTCCTAGACGATGTGATTAAGGATTATGAAACCTACGCAGCTTTGGTCAAATCCCTTCGTCAAGAGATTGCTGATTTGAAGGAAGAATTATCTCATAAACCACAGGTAGCGCCAACTCAACCAGATTCTATTGAAGTAACAGCTTCTACTTCAATGACAAACTTTGATATTTTGAAACGCTTAAATCGTCTCGAAAAAGAAGTATTTGGTAAGCAAATCTTAGACAACCAAGATTTATAATTGACTAAGGAATGAGTGCAATTTTTGGATAATCGCGTGAAGAGTTTCTCTTTTCATGAGGAAAGTCCATGCTAGCACAGGCTGTGATGCCTGTAGTGTTTGTGCTAGGCGAATCCATAAGCCTAGGGACGAGAAATCGTTACGGCAGTCGAAATGGCTAAGTCTTCGGATAGGTCAGAATAGGCTTGAAAGTGCCACAGTGACGGAGTCTTTCTGGAAACAGAGAGAGTGGAACGCGGTAAACCCCTCAAGCTAGCAACCCAAATTTTGGTCGGGGCATGGAGTGCACGGAAACGAACGTAGTACTCTGACTGCTAGCAGATTTATGCTGTTAGCGGTAGACAGATGATTATCGAAGGAAGTGGTCCTAGTCACTTCTGGAACAAAACATGGCTTATAGAAAATTGCATATAGGTTGGGGCTGAGAAATCTTTCTCAACCTCATTTTTTAAAGTGAACAAGAGAAAGGTCTTGCAAGACTAGAAATGAAAGAACAATTTAATATAATCGCAACTGCTGCGGCGGGTCTTGAGGCTGTCGTTGGACGTGAGGTGCGAGACCTTGGTTATGATTGCCAGGTTGAAAATGGGCGTGTCCGCTTTCAAGGAGATGTGAAGGCAATCATCGAGACCAATCTTTGGCTTCGTGCAGCGGATCGCATCAAGATTGTAGTCGGAAGTTTTCCTGCTAAGACTTTTGAAGAGCTTTTTCAAGGTGTTTTTGCTCTAGATTGGGAAAACTATCTCCCGCTAGGAGCACGTTTCCCGATATCAAAGGCAAAATGTGTGAAGTCTAAACTCCACAACGAGCCTAGTGTTCAGGCTATTTCCAAGAAGGCTGTTGTGAAGAAATTACAAAAACACTATGCCCGCCCAGAAGGAGTTCCCTTGATGGAGACTGGTCCCGAGTTTAAGATCGAGGTATCTATCCTGAAAGATGTGGCAACTGTCATGATTGACACGACAGGATCCAGTCTCTTTAAACGTGGTTATCGTACGGAAAAGGGTGGAGCGCCAATCAAGGAAAATATGGCGGCGGCCATTTTACAACTATCTAATTGGTATCCAGACAAGCCCTTGATTGATCCGACCTGTGGTTCAGGAACTTTCTGTATCGAGGCGGCTATGATTGCTAGAAAGATGGCTCCAGGACTTCGCCGTTCCTTTGCTTTTGAAGAATGGAACTGGGTCAGCGATCGGCTAATCCAGGAGGTTCGCACAGAGGCGGCTAAGAAAATGGATCGTGAACTTGAGCTGGACATTATGGGCTGTGATATCGATGCTCGCATGGTGGAAATTGCCAAGGCAAATGCTCAAGCAGCAGGTGTCGCAGGTGATATCACCTTTAAGCAAATGCGGGTGCAGGACTTACGCACAGACAAGATTAATGGCGTTATCATTTCCAATCCACCATATGGGGAACGTTTGTCTGATGATGCAGGAGTTACCAAGCTCTATGCTGAGATGGGACAGGTCTTTGCACCACTGAAAACGTGGAGTAAGTTTATCCTGACAAGTGACGAAGCTTTTGAAAGTAAGTACGGAAGTCCAGCTGATAAAAAACGAAAACTCTATAATGGGACCTTAAAAGTGGATTTGTATCAATACTTTGGTCAGCGTGTCAAACGCCAAGAGGTAAAATAGAAAGGTGAACTCATGAGTAAGAAAAGACGTGATCGTCATAAAAAAGGACATCAAGAACCACAATTCGACTTTGACGAAGCAAAAGACTTGACTGTTGGTCAAGTCATTCGTAAGAATGAAGAGGTGGAGGCTGGAGTATTGCCTGAGGACAGTATCTTAGACAAATACATCAAACAACACCGTGAAGAGATTGAAGCTGACAAGTTTGAAACTCGTCAGTTTAAAAAAGAAGAACTGACTTCTACTCAAAACCTAGAGGAAATGATCCAAGAAGTTCGTGAATCAAGTGAATCTTCTGATCAGGTAGACGATTCAGACCTGGTTGCTGAGGAATCTATTGAAGAGATAGAAAATGAAGAGACTACTCAGTTTGTTCCACCACTTCAAGATGAAGAAAATGCTGAAATAGAGCCTCTCGTTTTAACAGAAACAGAGCCCAAGCAAATAAATGAGGAACAAGAAGAGGAGACCTATACACCTCTATCACGTTCGGCTCAAACAGAACCTGAAACAGGCTCTAAGAAGAAAGGTGTCATCATCATTGCTTCGGTAGTAGCTGCAATCCTTGTGCTTGCTGGAACATATTATGTCTACCGTCAAGTATCTCGTTCAAACCAAGAAATCCAGTCTTCTCAATCAGCCTCTTCGGATGATCAAGGGACACAAACAGCTTTGAAAGACTTCAATGATCTCTATGATACTTTCTATACAGATGCTAATAAGACTGCTCTGAAAAACAGCCAGTTTGATAAATTGAGCCAACTGAAAACCTTGCTAGATAAGTTAGAAGGTAGCCGTGATTATACACTAGCTAAGTCAAGATATGATAGCCTAGCAACTCAAATCAAGGCCATTCAAGATGTTAATGCCCTCTTTGAAAGCCCAGCTATTACGGACGGTGTCTTGGATACCAATGCGAAAGCCAAAGCGGACGCTAAATTTACAGAAATTAAGACAGGCAACACAGAACTAGACAAACTCTTGGATAAGGCCATTAGTCTTGGCAAGAGCCAACAAACCAGTGCTTCCAGCTCAAGTTCAAGCTCTAGCACGAGTCAAGCAAGCTCAAGTTCAGCTACAGAAAGCAATGCAAGCGGTACGACACCTTCAACCAGCACTACGGCACCAGCTAGAGACACAAATGGTGGTTTGTCTGGCGATGGGGTTAATCTTCAAAGAAGTGCTAGTCGTGTACCGTACAACCAATCAGCTGTAGATGATAGCAACAACCCTGCTTGGACCTTTGCGGATGGTGTATTGGAACAAGTCCTAGCAACATCACGTGCTCGTGGCTATATCACTGGGAATCAATATATCCTAGAACGTGTCAATATCGTAAACGGAAATGGTTATTACAACCTCTATAAACCAGATGGAACCTATCTCTTCACCCTCAACTGTAAGACAGGTTACTTTGTAGGGAATGGTTCTGGTCATGCAGATGACTTGGACTACTAGGACTCCGTTACAAAATTCTTTCCTTTCATAGGTAAAAATGATAAAATAAAACATATTAAACAAGAGGAGTGTCACATGACAAAAGCTAACTTTGGTGTCGTTGGTATGGCCGTAATGGGTCGTAACCTTGCCCTAAATATCGAATCTCGTGGTTATACAGTTGCCATTTACAACCGTAGTAAAGAAAAAACAGAAGACGTAATTGCTTGCCATCCTGAAAAGAACTTTGTGCCAAGCTATGACGTGGAAAGCTTTGTAAACTCAATCGAAAAACCTCGTCGTATCATGCTGATGGTTCAAGCAGGACCTGGTACAGACGCAACTATCCAAGCTCTTCTTCCCCACCTTGACAAGGGTGATATCTTGATCGATGGAGGAAACACTTTCTACAAAGATACTATCCGTCGTAATGAAGAACTAGCAAACTCAGGGATCAACTTTATCGGTACAGGTGTTTCTGGTGGTGAAAAGGGTGCCCTTGAAGGTCCTTCTATCATGCCTGGTGGACAAAAAGAAGCCTACGAATTGGTAGCTGATGTTCTTGAAGAAATCTCTGCAAAAGCACCAGAAGATGGAAAACCATGTGTGACTTACATCGGTCCTGATGGAGCTGGTCACTATGTGAAGATGGTCCACAACGGTATCGAGTATGGTGATATGCAATTGATCGCAGAAAGCTATGACTTGATGCAACACTTGCTTGGCCTTTCTGCAGAAGATATGGCTGCAATCTTTACTGAGTGGAACAAGGGAGAGTTGGACAGCTACTTGATCGAAATCACAGCTGATATCTTGAGCCGTAAAGACGATGAAGGTCAAGATGGACCAATCGTAGACTACATCCTGGATGCTGCAGGAAACAAAGGAACTGGTAAATGGACTAGCCAATCAGCTCTTGACCTTGGTGTGCCATTGTCACTGATTACTGAGTCAGTATTTGCCCGCTACATCTCCACATACAAAGAAGAGCGTGTACATGCTAGCAAGGTCCTTCCAAAACCAGCTGATTTCAAATTTGAAGGTGACAAAGCTGAGTTGATCGAAAAGATCCGTCAAGCCCTTTACTTCTCAAAAATCATTTCATACGCACAAGGTTTTGCTCAATTGCGTGTAGCTTCTAAAGAAAACAACTGGAACTTGCCATTTGCGGACATCGCCTCTATCTGGCGTGATGGCTGTATCATCCGTTCTCGTTTCTTGCAAAAGATCACAGATGCCTACAACCGCGATGCTGATCTTGCTAACCTTCTCTTGGATGAGTACTTCTTGGATGTTACTGCCAAGTACCAACAAGCAGTGCGCGATATCGTAGCTCTTGCTGTTCAAGCTGGTGTACCAGTGCCAACTTTCTCAGCAGCTATTACTTACTTTGATAGCTACCGTTCAGCAGACCTTCCAGCTAACTTGATCCAAGCGCAACGTGACTACTTTGGTGCCCACACTTACCAACGTAAAGACAAAGAAGGAACATTCCACTACTCTTGGTATGACGAAAAATAAGTAGGTCTGCCATGGGGAAACGGATTTTATTACTTGAGAAAGAACGAAATCTCGCTCATTTTCTCAGTCTGGAACTCCAAAAAGAGCAATACCGTGTTGATCTGGTCGAGGAGGGGCTAAAAGCCCTCTCCATGGCTCTCCAGACAGATTATGACTTGATTTTACTGAATGCTCGTCTGGGGGATATGACGGCCCAGGATTTTGCAGAGAGGCTGAGTCGGACAAAACCTGCCTCAGTGATTATGGTCTTGGACCATCGCGAAGAATTGCAAGACCAGATTGAGACAATCCAGCGCTTCGCCGTTTCTTACATCTATAAGCCAGTGATTATTGATCAGCTGGTGGCTCGTATTTCAGCGATTTTCCGAGGTCGGGACTTTATCGACCAACACTGTAGTCAGATGAAGGTCCCAACGTCTTACCGCAATTTGCGTATGGATGTAGAACATCATACCGTTTATCGTGGCGAGGAGATGATTGCTCTAACGCGCCGTGAGTATGACCTTTTGGCTACTCTCATGGGAAGCAAGAAGGTCTTGACTCGTGAGCAGTTGTTGGAAAGTGTCTGGAAGTACGAAAGTGCGACAGAAACCAATATCGTGGATGTTTATATCCGTTATCTACGTAGCAAGCTTGATGTAAAAGGTCAAAAAAGCTACATTAAAACCGTGCGTGGTGTTGGGTACACCATGCAAGAATAGAAAAGCAGTTGCAGTTGTGTAACTGCTTTTTTTGAGAAATTTCTATATATTGACATACAATAAAGTCTTTGCTACAATCAGTTATGGAGGAAAGATCTAATGAAAAGATTTAAAATAATGATGCAAGTTGGACTAGCCGTCTTTTTCTTTGCTTTGCTAGCGACAAGCACCGTCTTTGCGGATGATGCTGATTCAGAAGGCTGGCAATTTGTCCAAGAAAATGGTAGAACCTACTACAAGAAGGGTGACATCAAAGAAACGGACTGGCGAGTGATTGATGGCAAGACCTATTATTTTGATTATAATGGTGAAATGGTTGTTGGTTGGCAATACATTCCAATGCCAGTTAAAGGATATACAATTGGTCCTTACCCTAATGGCATAAGATTAGAAGGTTCCCCAATGCCAGAGTGGTACTACTTCGATAAAAATGGAGTGCTACAAGAGTTTGTTGGTTGGAAAGCATTAGAGATTAAAACTAAAGACAGTGTTGGAAGAAAGTATGGGGAAAAACGTACAAATCCGGAAGATAAAGAAGAGAAGAGTTTTTACACGAACTATTACTTTAATCAAAATCATTCTTTAAAGACAGGTTGGCTTTATGACCAGTCTAATTGGTATTATCTAGCTAAAACGGAAATTAATGGAGAAAACTATATTGGTGGTGAAAGACGTGCAGGTTGGATAAACGATGGTTCAGCTTGGTACTATCTAGATCCAACAACTGGTATCATGCAAACTGGTTGGAAGCAACTTGGCAATAAGTGGTACTACCTCCGTTCATCAGGAGCTATGACAACTGGTTGGGTGAAAGATGGTTCAACTTGGTACTACCTAAATGCAAGTAATGGAGATATGAAGACAGGTTGGACAAAAGTAAATGGAAACTGGTATTATCTCAATTCCTCTGGAGCAATGGTTACAGGTAGCCAAACTATCGATGGTAAAGTTTATAACTTTGCTTCATCTGGTGAGTGGATTTAATGTTGGAGGAGATACAAATGAAGCTTTTGAAAAAAATGATGCAAGTCGCACTAGCAACATTTTTCTTTGGTTTGCTAGCTACTAATACTGTATTTGCGGACATAACAGGTGGCCAATTTGTTGATAAGGATAATAGAAAATATTATGTAAAAGATGATCATAAAGCAATCTATTGGCATAAAATAGACGGTAAAACTTACTATTTTGGTGATAAAGGAGAAATGGTAGTTGGATGGCAATACTTAGAAATTCCTGGAACAGGTTATCGTGATAATTTATTAGATAACCAACCAGTTAATGAAATCGGACTCCAACAAAAATGGTATTATTTTAGCTCAGATGGTGCTTTGCTAGAACAAACAGATAAACAAGTACTAGAGGCAAAAACGTCTGAAAATACAGGAAAAGTATATGGTGAACAATATCCTCCATCTCCTGAAAAGAGAACTTATTATTTTGATAATAATTATGCTGTAAAGACAGGTTGGACTTATGAAGACGGTAATTGGTATTATTTAAATAAGCTAGGAATTTCTGGCGATGATTCTTACAATCCACTACCAATTGGTGAAGTTGCTAAGGGTTGGACTCAAGATTTCCATGTTACTTTTGGTATTGATAGAAGCAAACCTGCTCCGTGGTACTACTTAGATCCAACAACTGGCATCATGCAAACAGGTTGGCAACATCTTGGTAATAAATGGTACTATCTCCGTTCATCAGGAGCCATGGCAACTGGTTGGTATCAGGAAGGCTCAACTTGGTACTATTTAGATGCTGAAAATGGTGATATGAAAACGGGCTGGCAATACCTTGGGAACAAGTGGTACTACCTCCGTTCATCAGGATCTATGGCGACTGGCTGGTATCAGGAAGGCTCGACTTGGTATTATCTAAACGCAAGTAATGGCGATATGAAGACAGGCTGGTTCCAGGTTAATGGCAAATGGTACTACGCTTATAGTTCAGGTGCCTTAGCAGTGAATACGACTGTAGAAGGCTATTCTGTCGACTATAATGGCGAATGGGTTCAATAATGAAAGAGGCGATTGTGAAGGAAACAATCGCTTTTTTTGTGAAAATATAATAAAATAGATAGGAGAAAATACTACTGTATGAAATGAGACGGTCTTTCCGTCTGGTTAAAGGAAAACATGACAAAAAAAGTTGGTGTCGGTCAGGCACATAGTAAGATTATTTTAATAGGGGAGCATGCGGTAGTCTACGGCTATCCTGCTATTTCTCTGCCTCTCATAGAGGTGGAAGTGACTTGTAAGGTGGTCCCTGCTGAAAGCCCGTGGCGTCTTTATGAGGAGGATACCTTGTCCATGGCAGTTTATGCTTCGCTGGAGTATTTGGATATCAAAGAAGCCTGCATTCGATGTGTGATTGACTCGGCTATCCCTGAAAAACGGGGAATGGGTTCGTCAGCTGCTATCAGCATAGCAGCTATTCGTGCGGTATTTGACTACTACCAAGCCGACCTGCCTCATGATGTATTGGAAATCCTGGTCAATCGGGCTGAGATGATTGCCCATATGAATCCGAGTGGTTTGGATGCTAAGACCTGTCTCAGCGACAAGCCTATTCGCTTTATCAAGAACCTTGGATTTACAGAGCTTAAGATGGATCTATCCGCTTATTTGGTCATTGCAGATACGGGCGTGTATGGTCACACTCGTGAAGCTATCCAAGTAGTTCAAAGCAAGGGGAAGGATGCCCTACCGTTTTTGCATGCCTTGGGAGAATTGACCCAGCAGGCAGAAGATGCGATAAAAACAAAAGATGCTGAAAAACTGGGACAAATCCTCAGTCAAGCGCATTTACATTTAAAAGAAATTGGTGTCAGCAGCCCTGAGGCAGATTCCCTCGTTGAAACGGCTCTTAGCTACGGAGCTCTGGGTGCCAAGATGAGCGGTGGTGGGCTAGGAGGCTGTATTATCGCCTTGGCAGCCAATCTGGATCAAGCAGAAGAACTAGCAAAACGATTAGAAGAGAAAGGAGCTGTTCAGACATGGATCGAAAGCCTGTAACAGTACGTTCCTACGCAAATATTGCCATTATCAAATACTGGGGAAAGAAAAAAGAAAAAGAGATGGTTCCTGCTACTAGCAGTATCTCTCTGACTTTGGAAAATATGTATACAGAGACGACCTTGTCGCCTCTACAAGCCCATGCGACGGCGGATGCCTTTTATATCAATGGTCAGCTCCAAAATGAGGCGGAGCATGCCAAGATGAGCAAAATCATCGACCGCTATCGTCCAGCAGGTGAGGGTTTTGTCCGTATCGATACCCAAAACAACATGCCGACTGCAGCGGGTTTATCCTCCAGTTCTAGCGGTTTGTCCGCCTTGGTCAAGGCTTGCAATGCTTATTTTCAGCTTGGTTTGAATCGGAGCCAGTTGGCGCAGGAGGCTAAGTTTGCCTCAGGCTCTTCTTCTCGGAGTTTTTATGGACCACTAGGGGCCTGGGACAAGGATAGTGGGGAAATTTACCCTGTAGAGACAGACTTGAAACTAGCCATGATCATGTTGGTGCTAGAGGACAAGAAAAAACCAATCTCTAGCCGTGATGGGATGAAACTCTGTGTGGAAACCTCGACGACCTTTGATGACTGGGTGCGTCAGTCTGAGAAAGATTATCAAGATATGCTGCTTTATCTCAAGGAAAATGACTTTACCAAAGTTGGGGAATTGACTGAGAAAAATGCCCTAGCCATGCACGCTACGACCAAAACTGCTAGTCCAGCCTTTTCATATCTGACGGATGCGACTTATGAGGCCATGGACTTTGTCCGTCAACTTCGTGAGCAAGGGGAAGCCTGTTACTTTACCATGGATGCTGGCCCCAATGTCAAGGTTCTCTGTCAGGAGAAAGACTTGGAGCATTTGTCAGAAGTCTTTGGTCAACGTTACCGCTTGATTGTGTCAAAAACAAAGGATTTGAGCCAAGATGATTGCTGTTAAAACTTGCGGAAAACTTTATTGGGCAGGTGAATATGCTATTCTAGAGCCAGGGCAGATGGCCTTGATAAAGGCCATCCCCATCTATATGAAGGCTGAGATTGCTTTTTCTGACAGCTACCGTATCTACTCAGATCTGTTTGATTTTGCAGTGGACTTGACGCCAAATCCTGACTACAGTTTGATTCAAGAAACGATTGCTTTAGTGGGAGATTTCCTCGTTTATCGTGGGCAAACCTTGAGACCTTTTTCTTTGGAAATCCGTGGCAAAATGGAACGGGAAGGCAAAAAGTTTGGTCTGGGTTCTAGTGGTAGCGTCGTTGTCTTGGTGATCAAGGCCCTGCTGGCTCTGTATAATCTTTCAATTGATCAGGATCTCTTATTCAAGCTGGCTAGCGCGGTCTTACTCAAGCGAGGCGACAATGGCTCTATGGGAGACCTTGCCTGTATTGTGGCAGAGGATTTGGTTCTCTACCAGTCTTTTGATCGAAAGAAGATAGCTACTTGGTTGGAAGAAGAAAGCTTGGCAACAGTTTTGGAGCGTGCTTGGGGCTTTTCTATCTCACAAGTAAAACCAGGTCTAGAATGTGATTTCCTAGTTGGATGGACCAAGGAAGTAGCCGTATCGAGTCAAATGGTCCAGCAAATCAAGCGAAACATAGACCAGAATTTTTTAAGTTCCTCAAAAGCAACGGTTGCTGCTTTGGTAGAAGCCTTGGAGCAGGGGAATGCAGAAAAAATTATCGAGCAGGTGGAAACAGCCAGTCAGCTTTTAGAAGGCTTGAGCCTAGATATATACACACCTTCGCTGAGACAGTTGAAAGAAGCCAGTCAAGATTTGCAGGCTGTTGCCAAGAGTAGTGGCGCTGGTGGTGGTGACTGTGGGATTGCCTTGAGTTTTGATGAGCAATCAACTGAAACCTTAAAAAATCGTTGGGCCGATCTGGAGATTGAGCTCTTATACCAAGAAAGGATAGGACATGACGACAAATCGTAAGGATGAGCACATCCGCTATGCCCTTGAGCAGAAAAGTTCCTATAACAGCTTTGATGAGGTGGAGTTGATTCATTCTTCCTTGCCTCTTTACGACCTGGATGAAATCGATCTTTCCACAGAATTTGCTGGTCGAAAGTGGGATTTTCCTTTTTATATCAATGCCATGACAGGTGGAAGTGATAAAGGACGAGAAATCAATCAAAAACTAGCTCAGGTGGCGGAAGCCTGTGGGATTTTGTTCGTGACGGGTTCTTATAGCGCAGCCCTCAAGGATCCTACAGATGATTCATTTTCTGTCAAGTCTAGCCATCCAAATCTCCTTCTTGGAACCAATATTGGCTTGGACAAGCCTGTTGAGTTGGGACTTCAGACTGTGCAAGAGATGAATCCTCTTCTTTTACAAGTGCACGTCAATGTTATGCAGGAATTGCTCATGCCAGAGGGAGAAAGAAAGTTTCGAAGCTGGCAATCGCATCTGGCAGACTATAGCAAGCAAATCCCCGTTCCTATTATTCTCAAGGAAGTAGGTTTTGGGATGGATGTGAAGACCATCGAACGAGCCTATGAATTGGGTGTTCGAACGGTTGACCTGTCGGGTCGTGGTGGTACCAGCTTTGCTTATATCGAAAACCGTCGCAGTGGTCAGCGTGATTACCTCAATCAATGGGGCCAGTCCACCATGCAAGCCCTCCTCAATGCCCAAGACTGGAAAGAAAAGGTCGAACTCTTGGTCAGCGGAGGGGTTCGAAATCCTCTTGATATGATTAAGTGCCTGGTCTTTGGTGCCAAGGCTATAGGACTGTCACGTACCGTTCTTGAGTTGATTGAAACCTACTCCGTCGAAGAGGTGATTAGCATTGTCCAAGGCTGGAAAGAAGATTTACGCTTGATCATGTGTGCCCTTAACTGTGCCACCATAGCGGATCTGCAAAACGTAGACTATATTCTTTATGGTAAACTAAAAGAAGCAAAAGATCAGATGTAGTGAGGTCGGGACAAGAATCCCGCCCTTTTTTGTAGCCTTTTGTCAACTGTGGTGAGTTGATGAAACCTAGCTTCTACGAGCGATTTCTGTCCCATCGCCTTTTTCCATCCTCAGACCGAGGTGACTTTTTTGAATTGTGATAAAATAGAAGGGAGAGGATGCGTCTATGAAAAAATTTCAAATCTTTTTATTTATCGAAGCCTGTCTCTTGACGGGAGCTCTGATTTTGATGGTATCAGAGCATTTTTCGCGTTTTCTGCTGATTCTATTCCTCTTTTTGCTTTTGCTTCGTTATTATACAGGTAAAGAGGGCAACAACGTTTTCCTCCTTGTAGCAACCATTCTTTTCTTTTTCATCGTCATGCTCAATCCCTTTGTGATTTTAGCCATCTTTGTAGCGGTCATATACAGTCTCTTTCTTCTCTATCCGATGATGAATCAAGAAAGAGAGGAGACCGACTTGGTCTTTGAAGAGGTGGTAACGGTGAAAAATGAACGCAATCCTTGGTTTGGCAATCTCCATCATTTTTCTAGCCACCAGACCTGCCAATTTGATGATATCAACCTCTTTCGCCTCATGGGCAAGGACACCATTCATTTGGAAAGAGTTATCCTAACCAATCATGACAATGTCATTATCCTTAGAAAGATGATCGGAACGACTAGGATTATCGTACCTGTAGATGTGGAAATCAGTCTCAGTGTCAACTGCCTCTATGGAGATCTTACCTTCCTTCATCAGCCTAAGCGAGCCCTTCGTAATGAACATTATCATCAGGAAACCAGAGACTACCTCAAGAGTAACAAGAGCGTCAAGATTTTCCTAACTACTATGGTTGGCGATGTGGAGGTGGTCAGAGGATGAAAAAGCAATCTTATCTGTTAATCGGCCTGACTTCTTTCCTCTTTATCCTCTTTTTGACTAATAGTTTACTTGATATTTTTGAACTAGACTGGTCCTATTTGCTACGGGATATCGAGAAAACAGAGAAACTCATCTTCTTGATCTTGGTCTTTAGCCTTTCCATGACATTCTTTTTTGTCCTCTTTTGGCGCGTGATAGAAGAAGTCTCTCGCAGAAAAATGCAAGTCAATCTCAAGCGACTGCTAGCAGGAAAAGAGGTGGTTGCCTTTGCAGATCCAGACTTGGATGCTAGTTTTAAGTCCTTGTCTGGCAAGCTCAACCTCTTGACAGAGGCTGTTCAAAAGGCTGAAAATCAAAGCCTGGTCAAGGAAGAAGCAATCATCGAGAAGGAACGAAAGCGGATTGCACGTGACTTGCACGATACAGTTAGTCAGGAGTTGTTTGCGGCTCATATGATTTTATCAGGTGTCAGCCAGCAGGCTTTGAAGCTGGATAGAGAAAAGATGCAGACCCAGTTGCAAAGTGTTGCAGCTATCCTTGAAACAGCCCAGAAAGATTTGCGGGTCTTGCTCCTACATTTGCGACCTGTTGAGTTGGAAGAGAAGAGTTTGGTTGAGGGGATTCAAATCCTCTTAAAAGAGCTAGAGGACAAGAGTGATCTCAAGGTTAGTCTCAAGCAGAATGTGTCTAAATTGCCCAAGAAGATTGAAGAGCATATCTTTCGTATTTTGCAGGAGTTGATCAGCAATACCCTCCGCCATGCCCAGGCATCTTGCTTAGATGTCTACCTCTATCAGACAGATGTTGAATTGCAACTAAAGGTGGTGGACAATGGGATTGGCTTCCAGTTAGGGAGTTTAGATGACTTGAGTTATGGACTGCGAAACATCAAGGAGCGGGTTGAAGATATGGCAGGAACGGTTCAACTCTTGACAGCACCTAAGCAAGGACTGGCGGTCGATATCCGTATTCCCCTGCTAGACAAGGAATCATAAAGGAGTAGAGATGAAAATTTTACTGGTAGATGACCATGAAATGGTCCGATTGGGCTTGAAAAGCTATTTTAATCTCCAAGACGATGTGGAAGTTGTGGGCGAGGCTGCCAATGGGGCTCAAGGTATTGAGTTGGCCTTGGAACTGCGTCCAGATGTCATTGTCATGGATATTGTCATGCCTGAGATGAATGGGATTGATGCAACCCTGGCTATTCTCAAAGAATGGCCTGAAGCCAAGATTTTGATTGTGACCTCTTACCTAGACAATGAAAAAATCATGCCTGTCTTGAATGCGGGTGCCAAAGGTTATATGCTCAAGACTTCTAGTGCAGACGAATTGCTGCACGCTGTTCGTAAGGTTGCTGCTGGAGAGCTTGCTATTGAACAAGAGGTCAGCAAGAAGGTCGAATACCACCGCAATCATATGGAACTTCATGAGGATCTGACTGCGCGTGAACGAGATGTGCTTCAACTGATTGCCAAGGGCTACGAAAATCAGCGCATTGCAGATGAACTCTTTATCTCCCTCAAGACGGTCAAGACCCATGTATCCAACATTCTAGCCAAGCTTGAGGTCAGCGATCGCACCCAGGCTGCGGTCTATGCCTTTCAACACCACTTGGTAGGGCGGGAGGACTTTTAGATGAGTCTTGCAGATTTACTTGAGGAGCTAGAAGCGGCGAAAGATCCTGAGAAAGCAGGCCCAATGGAAGCCTATATGCGATACCAATTTTCCTTTTTAGGTATTGCAGCTCCTGAAAGAAATGCCCTCTACAAAAAATACTTTCCAAGTGCGAAAAAAACAAAGCTCATCTATTGGGATTTTGTAGACACTTGCTGGGAAAAGGATGCTAGAGAATATCAATATGTGGCTGCCAACTATTTGAAAGCTATGCAGTCTTATTTGACGGAGAACGATTTGCCTAAGCTTGAGCGTCTAGTCGTAACCAAATCCTGGTGGGACACAGTAGATATCCTAGACCGAGTAGTAGGAAGTTTGGTATATGACAAGCCAGAACTGGGAGAAATCATCCTCAAATGGAGCCTATCAGACAATATCTGGCTGAGGCGAGTCGCTATTGACCACCAGTTGTTAAGAAAAGAGAAGACGGATGTTCAACTAATGGAAAAGATCCTGCTCAATAATCTGGACCAGACCGAATTTTTTATCAACAAAGCCATCGGTTGGGCCCTAAGAGACTACTCCAAAACCAATCCGGAATGGGTAGCAAGCTTCATCGAAAAAAACAGGGAAAGAATGGCTGAACTCAGTATCAGGGAAGCAAGCAAGTACCTTTAGCATCATTGAAAAGCGCATTCATTACTTGAAAATTAACCGTGGTTTATGCTATAATAGACTGTATTTAAAAAATTTTAAGGAGAAATGACAGAATGTCTGTATCATTTGAAAACAAAGAAACAAACCGTGGTGTCTTGACTTTCACAATCTCTCAAGACCAAATCAAACCAGAATTGGACCGTGTATTTAACTCAGTAAAGAAAACTCTTAACGTTCCTGGTTTCCGTAAAGGTCACCTTCCACGCCCTATCTTCGACCAAAAATTTGGTGAAGAAGCTCTTTATCAAGATGCAATGAACGCACTTTTGCCAAACGCTTATGAAGCTGCAGTAAAAGAAGCTGGTCTTGAAGTGGTTGCTCAACCAAAAATTGACGTGACTTCAATGGAAAAAGGTCAAGACTGGGTTATCACAGCTGAAGTCGTGACAAAACCTGAAGTAAAATTGGGCGACTACAAAAACCTTGAAGTATCAGTAGATGTAGAAAAAGAAGTAACTGACGCTGACGTTGAAGAACGTATCGAACGCGAACGCAACAACTTGGCTGAATTGGTTATCAAAGAAGGCGCTGCTGAAAATGGCGACACTGTTGTGATTGACTTCGTTGGTTCTATCGATGGTGTTGAATTTGACGGTGGAAAAGGTGAAAACTTCTCACTTGGACTTGGATCAGGTCAATTCATCCCTGGTTTCGAAGACCAATTGGTAGGTCACTCAGCTGGCGAAACTGTTGATGTTATCGTAACATTCCCAGAAGACTACCAAGCAGAAGACCTTGCAGGTAAAGAAGCTAAATTCGTAACAACTATCCACGAAGTAAAAGCTAAAGAAGTTCCAGCTCTTGATGATGAACTTGCAAAAGATATCGACGAAGAAGTGGAAACTCTTGACGAATTGAAAGAAAAATACCGCAAAGAATTGACTGCTGCGAAAGAAGAAGCTTACAAAGATGCCGTTGAAGGTGCAGCAATCGATAAAGCTGTAGAAAACGCTGAAATCGTAGAACTTCCAGAAGAAATGATCCATGAAGAAGTTCACCGTTCAGTAAATGAATTCCTTGGAAACTTGCAACGCCAAGGTATCAACCCTGACATGTACTTCCAAATCACAGGAACTACTCAAGAAGACCTTCACAAACAATACGAAGCAGAAGCTGAGTCACGTACGAAGACTAACCTTGTTATCGAAGCAGTTGCCAAGGCTGAAGGATTTGACGCTTCAGAAGAAGAAATCCAAAAAGAAATCGAGCAATTGGCAGCAGACTACAACATGGAAGTTGCACAAGTACAAAACTTGCTTTCAGCTGACATGTTGAAACACGATATCACTATCAAAAAAGCTGTTGAATTGATCACAAGCACTGCAACAGTTAAATAATCTTAAAAGAGAAAAAGCCCACCTGACTAGGTGGGTTTTCTGTTGCACTATTTTCCAAAAATCTCTTTGAGGTCTGCATCTGTAATCCCGATCATGGCTGGGATGCTAGACCAGTTTTCCTCGGTGAGGATGTAGAATTGTTCAGAGTCACTTGGTGTGGCAGTTTCAGAGAAGGCTTGTTTGCTTTCTTCAATATTAGTTTCAATTAAATCACTGAAACGCTCAATCAGATAGGTCTTGCGGGCAGTCCCGATATGCTTGACTGCATAGTCAAAGGCCTGTAATTCGCCAAGAAGGATGAGCTTGCTCTTGGCCCGTGTGATAGCTGTGTAGATGAGATTTCGCTCCAGCATGCGCTTGCTAGCACTGGTGATGGGCAGGATGACAACGGGAAACTCACTCCCCTGAGATTTATGAATACTCATGGCATAGGCTAGTCGAATCTTGTACCATTCGTTACGTGGGTAGATGACCTCATTGCCATCAAAATCAATGACAATCTCGTCTTGTTTGGACTCGGTGTATTTACCAGGAATTAGGTCTGTGATGTAGCCTAGGTCTCCATTAAAGACATTGACTTCAGCGTCGTTGACTAGGTGAATGACCTTGTCCCCTGTTCGATAGTGACACTGAGTTGCTTCAAAGCTAACTTGCCCCTTTTGCTGAGGATTGAGCAGGTCTTGCATGAGTTGGTTGATGGCGTCAATACCAGCAGTTCCTCGATACATAGGCGCTAGCACCTGAATATCGCGAGCCGGAATGCCACTTCTGAGGGCAGCACCGAGGATTTTTTCAATGGTAGCTGGGATATGGCCACTAGCGATTTCAAAGTAGGAGCGATCAGCTTTTTTCTGGGTGAAATCTGCTGGCAAGATGCCTTGTCGAATCTGGCTAGCTAAGGTGACGATAGTTGATTCTTCACTCTGACGGTAAATCCGTTCCAAACGAGTCTGAGGAATCAGGGGTATCTGGAGCAGGTCAGCCAGGACTTGTCCGGGACTAACAGAAGGTAGCTGGTCGCTATCGCCCACGATGAGTATTTTACTGTTAGAAGAGATGTTGGAGAAGAGTTGGTTAGCTAGCCAAGTATCCACCATGGAAAACTCATCTACAATGATAAAATCGGCATCCAGATAATCTTCCAGATGGCTGGTATCATCATCACCCGTCATTCCCAAATGGCGGTGGATGGTCGCGCTAGGCAAACCTGTCAATTCATTCATGCGCCGAGCCGCTCGACCAGTTGGAGCTGCTAGAAGAATCGGCAGACTGCTTTTCTTCCTGAGATCAAGCCCTTCTAAGAGGGCATAAACAGCGATAATCCCATTGATAACAGTCGTCTTACCAGTACCAGGTCCACCTGTTAGGATAAAGACCTTGTTCTGGATAGCATCACAGATAGCTTGCTTTTGGATACTATCGTATTGGATACCCAGTTCTTTCTCGACGCTAGCGATATGCTTTTGAATGGTTTCCAAATCATGACTCTTTTGTTTTCCTTTTTCAAGGATACGAACCAAGTGACTGCGGATGCCTTCTTCAGCGAAAAAGAGGCTATTATCAAAGATTTTGGTATCAATCTGCTGAACCTTGTCTTCTTCAATCAAATGAGATAATTCCTGAGCTACTTGGCTGGGATCGAGTTCCACGGGACGGGAAGACTCGAGGAGAGTCAGGGTCTGTTCCAGCAAATCTCGGGCTTCCATATAGGTATTGCCCGTATCCATACATCCCTGAAAAAGACTGTGGACAAGGCCAGCACGGAAACGTTCAGGGGCTTGACTTTCGATGCCTAGTTCGGCGGCTAATTGGTCAGCAATGGTAAAGCCCAATCCCTTGATATCCTCAACCAACTGGTAGGGATAGTTTTCGACAATATCCAGCGTTTCTTCCTTGTAAAAGTTTTGAATCTGAAAGGCTAGTTTATTGGGAATGCCGTAGTTAGCTAGTTTTGCCAAGACCATCTCTGTTCCGTAGTTGAGACGGAGGGTGGAAACAAAAGCCTCACGGTTTTTGGCAGAGAGTCCTGCAATACTTTCCAGCTTTTCAGGATGTTCCAGAATTTCGTCAATGGTATTTTCACCATAGCTATCAACGATTTTTTGGGCCGTTTTGAGACCAATTCCTTTGAAATGGCTACTAGAAAAGTACTTGACTAGCCCATTTTTAGTTGGTTTTGCCCGCTCATAACGGCTGATCTGAAGCTGTTCTCCATACTTGGAGTGCTGAATGATTTGCCCCCAAAAAGTATAGTCTTCACCCTCAATTACATCAGCCATGGTTCCTGTAACGATGATTTCAAAATCGTCAAAGTCCTCCGCGTCCGTATCTTCGATATCTAGGAGGAGAATGCGATAAAAATTACTGGGATTTTCAAAAATAATCCGTTCAATGGTGCCTGAAAAATAAACTTCCATAGGTTTCCTTTACATGAGTTCGTGAGAGTTGGACCCTTAGCTTCTTTCAACAAGCTAGGAGACTAAAAGTCCTTCTTCTCGCAATAGAAAAAGAGACTGAGACTTAGCATTCTCGGCCTCTTCCTTATCTTAAAAAGTTCCGATACGGTTAAGTGGCCAGAAACGGAATTTTGCTTCGCCTTTGATTTCGCTAGCCTTGAAGGTACCAACATGGCGGCTGTCGCTAGAGACTAGACGATCGTCACCAAGAAGAAGGTACTCGCCTTGAGGGACAGTAAAGCTGAAGCTGGTATTGGAATTGACATCGACCGTAAAGGCTTGTGCTTTTTGAGCAAGTTCTCTAAAGTAGACTCCTTTGTTTCCTTCAAATCCTTTGCCAGTATAGGTATTTTGCAACTTTTCTGTTTTGAACAAGTTGAGGTATTCAGCTAGGTAGGGTTCATCCGTTTCTTTATCGTTGATAAAGAGTTTGTCATTTTCGTAGCGGATGGTATCTCCAGGCATACCGATGACCCTTTTGACAATGTCTTTATTTCCTTCTTCCTCATGCGCAACTACAATGTCGAAGCGGTCAATTGGGAGGTGTTTAACAACGAAGAGAACTTCTCCGTCAGCTAGGGTAGGGTCCATCGAGTGTCCTTCTACACGGACATTGCTCCAAAGAAAGATACGGCTAAGACCGACCAGTGCGATAATCAGGAAGAAAACTCCCCATTCTTTTAGAAATGTTTTAAACAAATTCATAATTTACCTTTCTAGAAGTGTTTTGGCTTTTTCAGTGTTTTTAAAATGCAGTTTGGCGCAGAAATGAAGTCCCTTCATACCATAGGCTTGAAGGATTTTGCTTGCAACCTTATCAGATGCAGTTCCAGCGCCACTTGGCAGTTGGTAGCCCAGTTCTCGTCCAAGATTTTCCAAGTTTTCGAGGAAGAGATCACGCGCAATGATGGAGCTAACTGCAACAGCCAGGTATTTTCCCTCGGCTTTTTCTTCTAAGCTAATTTTGTTTGGAAAACGGTTGGCTTCTTGCGCCAAGTACTTGTCATAGTTTTTAGGGCTTGTAAAAGCATCAATCACGATTTTTTCTGGCTGGACTCCTTTTTGAAGCAGGAGAAAGATAGCCTGATTGTGAAGGGCAACCTTTACAGAAACAGCATTGTAACGCTCTCCGATAACTTCGTTGTACTTGCTCGGTGAAAGGAGGAGCGCTTGGTGCTGGATTTTTTCCTTGAGGATAGGGGCAATCTGACGAATCTTTTGGTCTGTCAGAGTCTTGGAATCCCCCACACCGAGTTTTCGCAAGAAGTCGTGCTGGTCAGGTGTCACGAAGGAAGCCACAACAGCCAGCCCACCAAAGTAGGAACCATTTCCCACCTCATCAGTCCCAATCATAGGGAAATCTTGTCCACTGGTTTCCTCTACAACTTGATAGCCAAAGAAACTGGCGTACTGCTCAGCAGCTTCGCCCTGAAGGAGGACTTTTCCAGAAGTATAGATGGAAACCGTTGCCTGAGGCAGTCTCAAAAAATAGCGAATATAAGGATTTTTACTAGGACTGAGAGCCTTCTGATACTGACTTAAAAAGCTCTGAATTTCCTGTTCACTTGGTGTGAGTGTGATACTTGCCATAGTCTCTATTGTACCACAAAAGCAGGAGAATTGGTAAAAACTGACAAAGTTAGCGAAATTTGGTATAATATCGTGAGGTGAATTTTATGGCAAATCTAAATCGATATAAGTTTACATTCGGGAAAAAGACATTAACCTTAACAACCGAGCATGACAACCTCTTTATGGAGGAAATTGCCAAGGTTGCGACTGAGAAATACCAAGCAATTAAAGAACAAATGCCTGGGGCGGATGATGAAACCATTGCGCTTCTTTTGGCGGTCAATTGTCTGTCTACACAACTCAACCGTGAGATTGAATTTGATGACAAGGAGCAAGAGTTGTTAGAACTCCGCCACAAGTTGATTGCTGTCAAACAAGAACAGAGCAAGATTGAGGATTCCCTATGATTTCAATCCTACTCTTATTGGTTCTGGCTTGGGGCTTTTACATCGGCTACCGTAGAGGTTTGGTCCTGCAAGTTTATTATTTCCTCGTGGCAGTGATTTCAGCCTTTGTTGCGGGACAGTTTTATAAATCATTGGGAGATCACTTCCACTTACTTGTCCCTTATGCCAATCCTCAGGAAGGACAGGGCACCTTTTTCTTCCCTTCAGACCAGCTTTTTCATCTAGACAAGGTCTTTTATGCAGGTCTAGCCTATCTTCTAGTTTTTGGGATTTGCTACACTATCGGACGTTTTATCGGTTTGTTCCTGCACTTGATTCCAACTAAAAAGCTTGATGTCAAATGGTTGCGTATCGGATCAGGCCTTTTGTCTCTATTGGTAACCTTATTTGTCTTGCAAATGGCTCTGACCATCCTTGCAACAGTGCCTCTGGCAGTCATTCAAAATTCACTCGAAAAAAGTATAGTAGCCAAACACATCATCCAAAGTGTCCCTTTTACGACAAACCTTATCAAACAACTCTGGGTGACAAATTTAATCGGATAAAAAGGGCGGGATTTTTCCTAGCCCTTTGTTTACAGATTGGACGACTAAGTCAAAACCCCTAGTTGCTATAATCTTGTAAACCAGCATATAAGGAAAAAATATGAATACAAAAATACTAGAAACCTTAGAATTTAATAAAATCAAAGCCTTGTTTGAACCGCATCTCTTGACAGAACAAGGTCTAGAGGAGCTAAAAGGCTTGGTTCCAACTGCCAAGGTGGATAAGATCAAACAAGCCTTTACAGAGATGGAGGAAATGCAAGCCCTTTTTGTGGAGCAACCCCACTTTACCATCCTAGCGACACGTGAGATTTCAGCTGTCTGCAAGCGTCTGGAGATGGGGGCGGATCTCAATATTGAGGAGTTCCTGCTCCTCAAACGAGTCTTGTTTGCTAGCAGAGAGTTGCAAAGTTTTTATGCCAATCTTGAAAATGTACGCTTGGAGCAGTTGGCGAGATGGTTTGAAAAACTGCATGAGTTCCCACACTTGCAAGGGAGTCTTCAATCTCTAAATGATGCAGGATTTATCGAAAATTTCGCCAGTGAAGAGCTAGCACGCATCCGTCGGAAAATCCATGATAGCGAGAGTCAAGTTCGAGATGTCTTGCAAGACTTACTCAAGCAAAAAGCGCAGATGTTGACGGAAGGCATAATCGCTAGCCGAAATGGCCGTCAAGTCTTACCAGTCAAGAACACCTATCGCAATAAGATTGCAGGTGTTGTCCATGACATCTCTGCTAGTGGTAATACGGTTTATATCGAGCCACGTGAGGTGGTCAAGCTGAGCGAAGAAATCGCTAGTCTGCGAGCTGATGAACGCTATGAGATGATTCGCATCCTGCAGGAACTATCGGAACGGGTTCGTCCTCATGCTGCTGAGATTGCTAATGACGCTTGGATTATCGGCCATCTGGATCTGATTCGTGCCAAGGTGCGTTTCATCCAAGAAAGACAAGCAGTTGTTCCTCAACTTTCAGAGAACCAAGAGATTCAACTCCTTCATGTTCGCCATCCTTTGGTCAAAAATGCTGTCGCGAACGATGTACACTTTGGTAAGGAATTAACGGCCATTGTCATTACAGGTCCCAATACAGGTGGGAAGACCATCATGCTCAAAACCCTGGGCTTGACTCAACTTATGGCCCAATCTGGCTTGCCAATCTTAGCTGATAAAGGAAGCCGTGTCGGTATTTTCGAAGAAATCTTTGCCGATATCGGGGATGAGCAGTCTATCGAACAAAGTTTGTCTACCTTCTCCAGCCACATGACCAATATCGTAGATATTCTTGGCAAGGTCAATCAGCACTCGCTCTTATTGCTAGATGAGCTCGGGGCTGGTACCGATCCACAGGAAGGAGCAGCCCTTGCTATGGCTATTCTGGAGGATCTTCGTCTGCGTCAGGTCAAGACCATGGCGACGACCCACTATCCAGAGCTCAAGGCCTACGGTATCGAAACAGCCTTTGTGCAAAATGCCAGCATGGAGTTTGATACAGCAAGTCTGCGTCCGACCTATCGCTTTATGCAGGGAGTTCCTGGCCGAAGCAATGCCTTTGAAATTGCCAAACGCCTGGGCTTGTCAGATGTCATCGTAGGAGATGCCAGCCAGCAGGTTAATCAAGATAATGATGTCAACCGTATCATTGAGCAATTAGAAGAGCAAACGCTTGAAAGTCGCAAACGCTTGGACAATATTCGTGAGGTGGAGCAAGAAAACCTCAAGATGAACCGAGCACTCAAAAAGCTCTATAATGAACTCAATCGCGAGAAGGAAACTGAGCTCAACAAGGCGCGTGAACAGGCTGCCGAGATTGTGGAACTTGCTCTAAATGAGAGTGACCAGATTCTCAAGAATCTTCACAGCAAGTCTCAACTCAAACCCCACGAAATCATTGAGGCCAAGGCTGAGCTGAAAAAACTGGCCCCTGAAAAAGTCTACTTGTCTAAAAACAAGGTCCTTCAAAAAGCCAAGAAAAAACGAGCTCCAAAGGTGGGAGATGACATTGTGGTCCTCAGTTATGGTCAGCGTGGAACCTTGACCAATCAACTTAAGGACGGCCGTTGGGAAGCCCAAGTCGGTTTGATCAAGATGACCTTGGAAGAGAAAGAATTTGACCTTGTTCAGGCCCAGCAAGAAGCCCTAGTCAAGAAAAAACAAGTCAATGTCGTCAAACGTGCATCTGGTCGTGGCCCACAAGCGAGACTGGATCTTCGTGGCAAACGGTACGAAGAGGCCATGAATGAGCTGGACGCCTTTATCGACCAAGCCCTGCTCAATAACATGGCGCAAGTCGACATCATCCACGGTATCGGTACGGGAGTCATCCGTGAGGGCGTCACCAAATACCTGCAAAGAAACAAGCATGTCAAGAGTTTCGGCTATGCTCCACAAAATGCTGGAGGCAGTGGCGCCACCATTGTAACCTTTAAAGGATAGAGAGAAGAAGGATTCACTCTTTCTGAAAAAAGAAGTGAAAAGTCAAAAAATTTCATAGAATATATTGACAAGGGCTAACTTTTCTTGTAAAATAATAAAAAATTAAATACCAACACCGAATGAAGTTTAATAGAAGTGGAGAAAGGTTTGTTTTCCATGACTGTAAATGGACGGAACTCTGGAGAGACCGTAAAGGCACCGAAGGGGCAAGGCAGGTAACTGCTCAAACTCTCAGGTAAAAGGACAGAGCTAGGATAGACCGCTTTTTGGCATTTATCTAAGCATTCCAGAGTACATGTATCTTGCATGTGCTCTTTCTTTTGGGGTTGAACGATAGGAGAAGGACATGTTAGAATTGCTTAAAGCGCTTGATGCTTTTGCTTGGGGGCCTCCCCTCTTGATCTTATTGGTCGGAACGGGTATCTATTTGACCATCCGACTGGGCCTTTTGCAGGTTACTCGTCTCCCTAAGGCCTTTCAGTTGATCTTTACCAAGGACAAGGGGCACGGCGATGTGTCGAGCTTTGCTGCTCTCTGTACGGCTCTAGCAGCCACAGTTGGTACGGGAAATATCATCGGGGTAGCGACAGCCATTAAGGTTGGAGGACCAGGGGCCCTCTTTTGGATGTGGATGGCGGCCTTCTTTGGGATGGCGACCAAATATGCCGAAGGCTTGCTTGCTATCAAATACCGTACTAAGGATGCAAATGGAGCTGTAGCTGGAGGACCCATGCATTACATCCTTTTGGGGATGGGAGAAAAGTGGCGTCCACTTGCTATCTTCTTTGCCCTAGCGGGTGTATTGGTAGCCCTTCTAGGGATTGGTACCTTTACCCAAGTCAATTCGATTACAGAATCCATTCAAAATACAGCCCAAGTTGATCCAGCAATCACAGCTCTGATTTTATCCATTTTTGTAGGGATTGCCGTTTTTGGTGGCCTCAAATCCATATCAAAAGTTTCGACAGCAGTGGTTCCTTTTATGGCTATTGTCTATATTTTAGGGACTCTTACAGTTATTCTCTTTAATATCGAGAAAATCCCAGCCACACTTGCCCTCATCTTTACTTCAGCCTTTAGTCCAACTGCTGCGGTAGGTGGTTTTGCAGGTGCCAGTATTCGGATGGCTATCCAGAATGGTGTGGCGCGAGGAGTCTTTTCGAACGAATCTGGTCTTGGTTCTGCTCCCATTGCAGCGGCTGCAGCTAAGACTAATGAGCCTGTCGAGCAAGGCTTGATTTCCATGACAGGAACCTTTATTGATACTTTGATTATCTGTACTCTGACAGGTCTGACAATCTTGGTAACTGGTGTTTGGAGTGGTGATTTGAATGGAGTTGCCTTGACCCAGTCAGCCTTTTCAACAGTTTTTTCACACTTTGGACCTGCTCTTTTGACCATCTTCCTTGTGCTCTTTGCCTTTACGACGATCCTCGGATGGAACTATTACGGAGAGCGCTGTTTTGAGTTTCTCTTTGGTGTTCGTTTTATCTGGCTCTATCGTGTAGTCTTTGTAGTCATGGTCTTGTTGGGAGGATTTATCGAGTTGGATATGGTTTGGATTATCGCAGATATCGTCAACGCCTTGATGGCTCTGCCAAACTTGATTGCCCTCTTGGTCTTGTCGCCAGTCGTCATTGCTGAGACTAAAAAGTATTTTAAACACTAACCCAATCACACTTTTAGTGTGATTTTTTCATTTCATAGACATTTCCTATCAAGGCGATTGAAAATATATATTATCCAAGGGGGAAATTCTATGATAGACTAAATGACAATAAAATGAAAAGAGGTTTCTTATGACAACATTTACCATCCACACAGTAGAATCAGCACCAGCAGAAGTGAAAGAAGTTCTTGAAACAGTACAAAAAGATAACAATGGCTATATTCCCAACCTAATCGGTCTCTTGGCTAACGCTCCTACCGCGCTTGAAGCCTACCGAACTGTCGGAGCCATCAACCGTCGCAATAGCTTAACACCAGTAGAGCGTGAAGTAGTGCAAATCACGGCAGCCGTAACCAATGGTTGCGCTTTCTGCGTGGCTGGACATACTGCCTTTTCAATCAAACAAATCCAGATGAATGATGATCTTCTCCAAGCCCTTCGCAACCGCACTCCGATTGAAACAGATCCAAAACTAGATACTCTAGCTAAGTTTACCTTGGCGGTCATCAATACCAAAGGGCGTGTAGGAGATGAAGCCTTGGCTGAATTTTTGCAAGCTGGTTACACGCAACAAAATGCCTTGGACGTGGTTCTCGGTGTTAGTCTTGCCAGCCTCTGCAACTATGCCAACAATCTAGCCAATACGCCTATTAACCCAGAATTACAACCGTATGCCTAGTTCGAATCAGAAAGAAAAAATGAAGACTGAGCAATCCAGTCTTCATTTTTCTATGCTATTTTAAGCGCTTTTATGCTATACTAATAATAACATGATTATTGGAGGCTCGGATGAAAAAGCTACCCTTAGTATTCTCTGGCTGTTTATTAGGTTTAGCAGGTGCAGGAAATCTGATTGCAGATACTTTGCCTGTTCTGTCGCATTTATTGAGCCTGACTGGTCTAGTGTTGTGGCTTTTCTTTCTGATTCTCCATCTTTTTAATTGGGAAGAAACCAAGCAAGAATTGACCAAGCCCCCTCTTTTATCTGGGATGGCCACTTTTCCTATGGCTGGGATGATTTTATCGACCTATGTTTTTCGCGTATTCCCTGCTCTTTCTTTGCTAGCACAAGGAATCTGGTGGTTTTCCTTTCTCTTGGATTTGGCGTTGATTGCTACTTTTACCATCAAATTTGCCTGTCCGGGTCGGAGGGTCAATGCGACTCCAAGTTGGACGGTACTCTATGTGGGAATAGCAGTAGCAGCCTTGACCTATCCTCTGGTAGGCATTATTGAGATTGCCTATGCGACCTTGAGTTTTGGTTTTGTCTTGACCTTCTATCTCTATCCGCTTATTTATAGCGATTTAAAGAAAGATCCACTCCCAGTGGCCTTGCTTGGACAGGAAGGAATCTACTGTGCTCCCTTTTCCCTACTCTTAGCTTCTCTAGTTCGAGTTGGAGGAGCAGGCCTACCGACTTGGCTCTTGATTGTCATGATTTTGGCATCTCAGTCCTTCTTTTTCTTTGTTTTAACTCGCCTGCCCAATATTTTAAAACAAGGCTTTCAACCAGCCTTCTCAGCCCTCACCTTCCCAACCATTATCACAGCTACTTCGCTCAAGATGGCTCAGGGGATCTTGAAACTTCCATTTCTGGATTATCTGGTGTTTGCTGAAACTGTTATATGCCTCACTATTTTATTCTTTGTCTTGGTTGGTTATCTGATTTGGTTACGAAAAAAGGTCTAGCTAGAAATAGCTAGGCCTTTTTTTATGGTTTGATAACTTCAGCTCCACCCATATATGGACGAAGTGCTTCTGGAATGGTTACAGAACCATCTTCATTTTGATAGTTTTCAAGAATGGCAGCCACTGTACGTCCAACTGCAAGTCCAGAACCGTTCAAGGTGTGAAGGAGTTTCACCTTGCCATCGGCTTCATCACGGTAACGGATTTGGGCACGACGGGCTTGGAAATCTTCTGTATTTGAACAACTTGAGATTTCACGATAGGTATTTTGGGCGGGAATCCAAACTTCCAAGTCATAAGTCTTGGCAGCTGAGAAGCCCATATCTCCAGTAGAGAGCGCAACGACACGGTATGGAAGGTTGAGTTTTTGAAGAATATTTTCAGCGTTTGCTGTCATTTTTTCCAATTCTTCGTATGATTCTTCTGGTTTGGCAAATTTGACCATTTCAACCTTGTGGAATTGGTGCAGACGAATCAAACCACGTGTATCACGACCAGCAGAACCAGCCTCAGAACGGAATGATGGACTCATAGCGGTAAAGTAGATTGGTAGGTCTTTACCGTCAAGGATTTCATCACGGTAGTAGTTTGTCAGAGGCACTTCAGCCGTAGGAATAAGGACATAATTAGTGTCTTTCAATTCAAAAGTATCTTCCTTGAATTTTGGATATTGACCAGTACCAAACATTGAGTCATGGTTAACCATGTATGGTGTGATGACTTCAGTATAGCCCTCTTTTCCATGCTCGTCCAACATAAAGTTGTAGATAGCACGTTCCAAACGAGCCCCAAGTCCTTTATAGAAGAGGAAGCGAGCACCAGTAACTTTTGCTCCACGTTCCCAGTCAAGGATACCCAAGTCTTCACCAAGATCCCAGTGAGCTTTTGGTTCAAAGTCAAACTCGCGCGGAGTTCCCCAACGGCGAACTTCCACATTATCGTCCTCATCAGCTCCAACAGGAACGCTGTCAGCTGGGATGTTTGGAAGAGTCGTGGTAAATTCTGTCAATTTAGCATCGATTTCCCCCAATTCAGCATCCAAGGCTTTGACTTCAGCAGATAGGGTTTGCATAGCAGCAATCTTGTCATCGGCATTTTCCTTGTTGCGCTTGGCTTGGGCAATCTCAGCAGAAACAGTGTTACGTTCTGCTTTTAGAGTTTCAACCTTGACCAAGATGTCACGACGTTTAGCATCGATTTCTTTCATCTCATTTAAGATAGCAGCATCTACACCACGTGTAGCTAATTTTTCAGCGACAGCATCAAAATCTGTACGAATACGTTTAATATCTAACATAAGAACTCCTTTATGAAAAAAAGCACACCTGACAAAGTGTTGGAGTGGCAGGGCCACGGTTCCATCCAACTTCACAGGTGTGCACTTGATTCTGTATTTAATTGTGAACAACGGTAGAATTTCACCTATCCCTCCTATCTGCTCGCAACACCCGCAGACTTTCTGAAAGAAGAGGATAACCTACTTATCCGTTGCTATGATTATACTAAAGTTTCTACTTTTTTGCAAATAGATTTTTAAGTTTTTGTCCAATGGTCTGGAGTAGAGTCGGAAGTTTCACGACCTTGTCGTTTCCTAATTTTTCCCGAGCGATTTTGAGGATAGCTCCAGAGTCTTTTGAAGCAAAGAGAAATTTTCCTTGATCAGTGAAGACTTCAAAGTGGCGGCTGATCTTGCGACCACTTACGTTGGCTCCGATTTGCTGAATGCTGGACCAGGGGATTTGGATATATTGTTCGACATTGACATCAGGATAAAACTCTAAGGCTTGATCCCCAACTAGAAATTTTCCAACTTTTCCAGAGATAGAGAGGTAAGATGTCCCAGTAGTTTGGAGGTCAATGACTTGATTGAGTGATTGGGCCATGATTAGTCTTCCTTACTTTCATCGAAAAAGGCATGATAGAGAGCCTTGATAGCGGCCTTCTCTTGCTCTTTATTGACAACAAACATGATGGAAACTTCGCTTGAACCTTGTGACATCATCTGGATGTTGATTTTATTCTCAGACAAAGCCCGTGTTGCAGTAGCAGTTACCCCGATATGACTCTTCATCTTTTCTCCAACAATCATAATGATGGAAAGGTCATGTTCGATTTCAGCATGGTCCACCTCAGCCTTTTGAACGAGTTGACGTAGAATTTCTTCTTCTTTGATAGGAGTCAATTCGCGGGAGCGGAGGATGATTGAAAGATCGTCGATACCTGTAGGCATGTGTTCCCAACCGATATTGAGATCCTCAAGGATTTGCAGAACCTTGCGACCAAACCCGACTTCACGGTTCATGAGGTATTTTGACATGTTGATGCTGACGAATCCTGAGTCACCTGCAATCCCTACTACTGGGAATTTATCACTACTGTGTTCTAAAACAATGCGTGTTCCTGGGTGGTCAGGGTTGTTGGTATTCTTGATGACAAGAGGAATTTTTCCTCGGTAGGCAGGAAGAAGGGCTTCGTCATGAAGAACTGAAAATCCAGCGTAAGCCAACTCACGCATTTCACGGTAGGTTAATTCAGGAATGGAGTGTGGTTGGTGGATAATACCAGGATGGGCAGCAAAGATACCATCTACGTCTGTAAAGTTCTCATAGAGATCAGCCTTAACACCTGCTGCAATGATAGAACCTGTAATATCTGAGCCTCCACGTGAAAAAGTACAGATTTGATTTTCCTTAGTCACACCAAAGAAACCAGGGATGACAAGGACTTCGTTGCTATCAGCCAAGCCTTCAATCTTGTCATAACTAGATGGAATGATGCGTGCGTTTCCTGGTTCACTTGTGACAACAATTCCAGCTTCTCTTGGGTGAACATAGCGTGCATCGATACCGTTTTGGTTAAAGTAGGCTGCAATGAGTTTGGCATTGTTATTTTCTCCAGCCGCTAGGAAGGTATCATAGAGAAATTCATTGTCCTCTATAGGAAGAGTTGCCAAGGCCCGAATGCTTTTAGAGATTTTTTCTAAAACAGCAGGTTTTAACCCAAGTTCACTAACCATAGCGGCATAACGGTCAATGATCCAGCTTTGGCTAGCACTGATGTCATTTCCAGCCACATAGTCACGATAGTATTTGATCAAGGCATCAGTTACCTTGGTATCTTCAGCATTGCGTTTGCCGGGTGCAGAAACGACTACAAAACGGCGTTCTTTATCACTTTTAACGATATTTAAGACTTTTTCTAACTGACCAGCAGAGGCAAGCGAGCTTCCGCCAAATTTTACAACCTTCATAAGGACTCCTCAAGTAAGTATTTTATACGATTATAGCAGAAAGAGGGGCATTTTTCAATGAAGAAAATAACTTCCTATTATAATAGAAGAAAACACTAACTTATTCTGAAAAGCGATAACGATTTAAAAGTAAGAGTGTCAAATTTTACTCACACTCATAAATGATGGGTAAATAATCAGCTGAGACACTTTCCTTTAGTTTTTCCTTGCCTCTTTATCCAAAAAAAGGTATACTTTGATAATAAAACAATTTTATTGCCTTATAAAAGAAAAGGAGAAGCTATGAATCATATCTTATATCAGATCGTAGATGATCTGGCTATCATTACTTTGAATCGTCCCGAAGTGGCAAATGGTTTCCATATCCCAATGTGTGAGGAGATTTTAGAAGCTTTGACTCTAGCAGAGCAGGATCAAGCTGTGCAGTTCATCTTGATTAATGCTAATGGGAAGGTTTTTTCAGTTGGGGGAGACTTGGTTGAGATGAAACGAGCAGTAGACGAAGATGATATCCCTTCTTTGAATAAGATTGCAGAATTAGTCAATACAATTTCTTTTAAAATCAAGCAAATTCCAAAACCTGTTTTGATGGAGGTAGATGGAGCGGTTGCTGGTGCTGCAGCAAATATGGCAGTAGCAGTTGATTTCTGTTTAGCGACTGACAAGGCAAAATTCATTCAAGCCTTTGTCGGAGTTGGATTGGCGCCAGACGCTGGTGGGATTCATCTCTTGAGTCGTAGTATCGGGGTAACACGGGCTGCACAACTTGCCATGACAGGTGAAGCTTTGACTGCTGAAAAAGCGCTAGAATGGGGCGTGGTATACCGTGTTTGTGAAGTTGACAAATTAGAAAAAACAAGAGAACAGGTTCTGAAAAAATTAAGAAGAGGTTCAGCAAACTCATACGCAGCGATTAAAAAGTTAGTTTGGGAAAGTCAATTCAAGGATTGGCAGAATTATGCCGAATTAGAATTGAAACTACAAGAATCGTTATCTCTAACTGAAGATTTCAAAGAAGGGGTTCGAGCGCATTCTGAAAGAAGAAGACCAAAATTTACAGGAATGTGAAAAAATACTTGCACAATTTTTTGAAGTTTGTTATACTTCTTTTATCAAATGTTTTGATTGTAAAAGTTTTTTGAGGGGGAGGGAAACGATTTGGACTACCAACAAGTAAATGATTATCTAACATCTATTTTTAATAACGTCCTTGTGATTGAGGAGGTTAGCTTACGAGGTAGTCGATTCAAAGACATCTCCATCAAAGAAATGCACACGATCGATGTGATTGGGAAGTTCCCGGAGGCAACGCCAAGTAAGGTTTCCAAAGAACTGATGGTAACTCTTGGAACAGTGACGACGAGTTTGAATAACCTGGAGAGAAAAGGTTATATTGAGCGTATTCGTTCTGACCAAGACCGTCGAGTGGTCTATCTGCATTTGACAAAGCAAGGTCGTTTGGTTCACCGCCTTCATAAACGATTCCACAAGGCTATGGTCGAAAAAATCATCGATGGCATGAGCCCTGAGGAAAAAGAAGTCATGGGCAGAGGTTTAACGAACCTTTATCAATTTTTGGAGGATTTGAAATAATGGCTTTTGCAAAAATAAGCCAGGTTGCTCATTATGTTCCAGAGCAAGTGGTCACTAATCATGACTTAGCCCAAATCATGGACACAAGCGATGAGTGGATTTCAAGTCGGACAGGAATTAAACAGAGACATATCTCAAAATCAGAGTCTACAAGTGACTTGGCGACAGAAGTTGCTAAGAGCTTGCTGGCTAAAGGGAGCTTAACAGCGGATCAGATTGATTTTATCATTGTAGCGACGATTACCCCAGACTCGATGATGCCTTCCACAGCAGCTCGAGTTCAGGCAAATATCGGAGCGCATAGAGCTTTCGCCTTTGATCTGACAGCAGCTTGCAGTGGCTTTGTATTCGCTCTCTCAACTGCAGAAAAGTTTTTAAGTTCTGGACAGTTCAAAAAAGGGATTGTTATCGGGGCTGAAACCTTATCCAAGGCAGTTGATTGGTCAGATCGTTCAACAGCTGTTCTCTTTGGGGATGGAGCTGGTGGGGTTCTCTTGGAAGCGAGCGAAACACGGCACTTCCTTGTGGAAAGTCTCTATACAGATGGCTCTCGGAGCGAGTGTTTGACCTATGGTCAAACGGCTTTGGCTTCTCCTTTCTCGGATCAAGAAGCAGTTCCTGCTTTTTTGAAAATGGATGGACGAGCAGTTTTTGATTTTGCAAATCGTGATGTTGCTAAATCGATCAAAGGAACCATTGAAAATGGTCCAATCGCAGCATCGGAATTGGATTATCTCTTGCTTCATCAGGCAAATATCCGCATTTTGGATAAGATGGCTAAGAAGATCGGCGTAGACCGAGACAAGCTTCCTGCCAATATGATGGAGTATGGAAATACCAGTGCAGCAAGTATCCCGATTTTACTCTCAGAGTGTGTGGAGAATGGCAAGATTCGTTTAGATGGTAGCCAGACGATTCTCCTATCAGGCTTCGGTGGAGGTTTGACATGGGGCACACTCATTCTTACAATCTAGGTAATCATGTGGTAAACACATAGTTATAAATTTTTTATATTTTAAAGGAGTCCTATCATGGCAGTATTTGAAAAAGTACAAGAAATTATCGTTGAAGAACTTGGGAAAGACGCATCAGAAGTAACACTTGAATCTACTTTTGATGATTTGGATGCAGATTCATTGGACTTGTTCCAAGTAATCTCTGAAATCGAAGATGCTTTCGATATCCAAATCGAAGCAGAAGATAACTTGAAAACAGTTGGTGACTTGGTTGCCTACGTTGAAGAGCAAACAAAATAATTAACATATTACTAGAAGGAGTAGGGGAAACCCACTCCCTCTTGTTTAGGTAATAGTTTGAAACTCAAATGATAAACTCGTCGAACTATTACGTAAGCAAGGAATGATGGAGGCACTATGAAAACACGTATTACAGAATTATTGAACATTGATTATCCTATTTTTCAAGGAGGAATGGCCTGGGTTGCTGATGGTGACTTGGCTGGTGCAGTATCAAAAGCTGGTGGTCTAGGGATTATCGGTGGTGGGAATGCACCTAAAGAGGTCGTAAAGGCTAATATCGATAAAATCAAATCACTTACGGACAAACCTTTTGGTGTCAACATCATGCTCTTGTCACCTTTTGTAGAAGACATCGTTGATCTCGTGATTGAAGAAGGGGTCAAGGTTGTTACAACTGGTGCAGGAAATCCAAGTAAATACATGACTCGTTTCCATGATGCAGGAATTACAGTTATTCCCGTTGTTCCAAGTGTTGCTTTGGCAAAACGCATGGAAAAAATTGGTGCAGATGCGGTTATTGCAGAGGGAATGGAAGCCGGTGGGCATATTGGTAAATTGACGACGATGACCTTGGTTCGCCAAGTTGCTGCAGCTGTTTCAATTCCAGTTATCGCAGCTGGAGGAATTGCGGACGGTGAAGGTGTCGCTGCAGGCTTTATGCTTGGAGCTGAGGCTGTTCAGGTTGGTACGCGTTTCGTAGTAGCTAAGGAATCTAACGCCCATCCAAAATACAAGGAAAAAATCTTAAAAGCGCGTGATATTGATACGACTATTTCAGCTCAACACTTTGGACATGCTGTTCGTGCCATTAAAAACCAATTGACACGTGACTTTGAGCAGGCTGAAAAAGATGCCTTTAAACAAGAAAATCCAGATTTAGAAATCTTTGAACAAATGGGAGCTGGTGCTCTTGCTAAAGCCGTTGTTCATGGAGATGTAGAAGGTGGATCTGTCATGGCAGGTCAGATCGCTGGTTTGGTTTCTAAAGAGGAAACTGTCGAAGAAATCCTAAAAGATCTATACTATGGCGCAGCCAAAAAAATTCAAGAAGAAGCCTCTCGTTGGGCAGGAGTTGTAAGAAATGACTAAAACAGCCTTTCTATTTGCAGGTCAAGGTGCTCAGTATCTAGGAATGGGGCGTGATCTCTATGATCGCTATCCTATCGTCAAGGAAACAATTGACCAAGCCAGTCAGGTTTTGGGTTATGATCTTCGTGACTTGATTGATAAGGAAGAAACCAAGTTAAACCAGACTCGCTATACGCAGCCAGCTATTTTAGCGACTTCGGTTGCTATTTACCGACTATTGAAAGAAAAGGGTTATCAGCCAGATATGGTAGCAGGATTGTCTCTTGGGGAATATTCTGCTCTTGTAGCAAGTGGGGCCTTGGACTTTGAGGATGCAGTTGCCTTGGTTGCTAAGCGCGGTGCTTATATGGAAGAGGCTGCACCTGCAGGCTCTGGGAAGATGGTTGCGGTTCTCAATACTCCAGTTGAAGTGATTGAGGAAGCTTGTGAAACAGCCTCTAAAGTTGGAGTAGTGACTCCAGCTAACTACAACACCCCAAGCCAAATCGTTATCGGTGGCGAGGTGGCTGCGGTTGACCGCGCAGTTGAACTCTTGCAGGAAGCAGGAGCAAAACGATTGATTCCTTTAAATGTATCTGGTCCCTTCCATACAGCACTTTTAGAGCCAGCTAGTCAGCAACTAGCTGAAGCTCTTGAGGGAGTGAGTTTCGCTGATTTCACTTGCCCACTAGTTGGCAATACGGAAGCTGCTGTTATGGAAAAAGGTCGAATCCAAGAGCTTTTGACGCGTCAGGTCAAAGAACCTGTTCGTTTTTATGAAAGTATTGCTGTGATGCAGGATGCTGGGGTAACCAACTTTATTGAAATTGGTCCTGGTAAGGTCCTATCAGGCTTTGTCAAAAAAATCGATAAAACAGCTAAGCTAGCTAACGTTGAAGACCAAGCAAGCTTGGATGCTTTGTTAGAAAACTAATGATCCCTTCTCCCACAAAATACAACAGGAAATAGGAGAGATAGAATGCAACTTACAAACAAAAATGTCTTTGTAACAGGTTCAAGCCGTGGTATCGGACTTGCCATTGCTCACAAATTTGCCCAACTAGGCGCTAATGTAGTTTTGAATAGTCGCGGAGCAATCTCAGAAGAATTGCTGGCTGAGTTTTCAAACTACGGCGTCAAAGTAGTACCGATATCAGGTGATGTTTCAGACTTTGCAGATGCCAAGCGTATGGTAGATCAAGCGATTGCGGAACTCGGTTCTGTCGATGTCTTGGTCAACAATGCTGGGATCACTCAAGATACGCTTATGCTCAAGATGACCGAAGAAGACTTTGAAAAAGTGATTAAAATCAACTTGACAGGTACCTTCAACATGACGCAAGCAGTCTTGAAACAGATGATCAAGGCACGTGAAGGTGCGATTATCAACATGTCGAGTGTGGTCGGTTTGATGGGAAATATCGGACAAGCCAACTATGCAGCTTCTAAAGCAGGCTTGATTGGTTTTACCAAGTCAGTTGCACGTGAAGTTGCCAATCGCAACGTACGCGTAAATGCTCTTGCACCAGGGATGATCGAGTCAGATATGACTGCTGTTTTGTCTGATAAGGTCAAGGAAGCGACATTGGCCCAAATCCCAATGAAACATTTCGGTCAAGCAGAACATATCGCAGATGCTACAGTGTTCCTGGCTGGACAGGATTATTTGACTGGACAAGTTCTCGCTGTTGATGGCGGACTTAGCATGTAAAAAATAAGGAAAGATATAGGTAAGACAGATGAAACTAAATCGAGTTGTAGTAACAGGTTACGGATTGACCTCTCCTATCGGAAATACTCCAGAAGAATTTTGGAACAGTTTGCAAACTGGGAAGATTGGAATTGGAGAAATCACTAAGTTTGACCACAGCGAATTTGCTGTGCACAATGCGGCAGAAGTTCAAGATTTCCCATTTGATAAATACTTTGTCAAAAAAGATACCAACCGTTTTGACAACTATTCTTTGTATGCCTTGTATGCGGCTCAAGAAGCGGTGACAAATGCAAATCTTGATGTAGAAGCAATCGATAAGGATCGCTTTGGTGTCATCGTGGCTTCTGGTATTGGGGGAATTAAAGAAATCGAAGATCAGGTTATCCGTCTTCATGAAAAAGGTCCAAAACGCGTTAAACCAATGACACTTCCAAAAGCCTTGCCAAATATGGCTTCAGGAAATGTTGCCATGCGCTTCGGAGCAAACGGTATCTGTAAATCAATCAATACAGCATGCGCCTCATCAAATGATGCCATCGGAGATGCCTTCCGTTCTATCAAGTTTGGTTTCCAAGATGTCATGTTAGTTGGTGGATCAGAATCATCTATCACTCCTTTTGCTATCGCTGGTTTCCAAGCTTTGACCGCCCTATCAACTACAGAAGATCCAACTCGAGCTTCTATCCCATTTGACAAAGATCGTAACGGATTTGTGATGGGAGAAGGTTCAGGAATGTTGGTTCTTGAAAGCCTTGAACATGCTGAAAAACGTGGGGCGACCATCTTGGCTGAAGTAGTTGGCTATGGTAATACCTGTGATGCTTACCATATGACTTCACCTCATCCAGAAGGTCAAGGTGCGATTAAGGCTATGAAGTTGGCTTTGGAAGAAGCAGAAATTTCTCCAGAGCAAGTGGCTTATGTCAATGCCCACGGAACTTCAACTCCTGCTAATGAAAAAGGAGAAAGTGGTGCGATCGTAGCTGTCCTTGGTAAAGAAGTACCTGTATCTTCAACCAAGTCCTTTACAGGACACTTGCTTGGTGCTGCAGGGGCAGTGGAAGCCATCGCTACTATTGAAGCCATGCGTCATAACTATGTACCAATGACAGCTGGAACAAGTGAGTTATCAGACTATATCGAAGCGAATGTCGTTTATGGACAAGGCTTGGAGCAAGAAATCCCTTATGCTATTTCAAACACTTTTGGTTTTGGTGGACACAATGCGGTTCTTGCTTTCAAACGTTGGGAGAATAAATAATTATGAATTTAAATGAAATCAAGGACTTGATGGCTCAATTTGACCAATCAAGTTTGAGAGAATTTTCTTATAAAAACGGAACGGACGAATTGCAGTTTAGTAAGAATGAAGCAAGAATGGCTTCTGAAGCACCAGCTCAAGTTGCTCCAGTGCCAGCTGCAGTAGCTGCAAGTCCAGTAGTTTCTGCCCCTTCAACTCCAGTAGAGAGTGCAGTGGAAGAATCTCCAGCACTGGCTGAAACGACTGTTGCTCCAGAGGGTGATGTTGTTGAAAGCCCACTTGTAGGGGTGGCTTACTTGGCTGCTGGACCAGATAAACCTGCCTTTGTCACAGTTGGAGACAGTGTTAAAAAAGGTCAGACTTTGGTGATCATCGAAGCCATGAAAGTCATGAATGAAATCCCTGCACCTAAAGATGGTGTGGTGACAGAAATTCTCGTTTCAAATGAAGAAATGGTTGAGTTCGGTAAAGGATTGGTACGTATCAAATGATCGATATTCAAGGAATCAAAGAAGCTCTACCCCATCGCTACCCCATGCTCCTAGTGGATCGTGTCTTGGAAGTGAGCGAGGATACCATTGTTGCCATTAAAAATGTGACCATCAACGAACCTTTCTTTAATGGTCATTTTCCTCAATACCCAGTCATGCCAGGTGTTCTTATCATGGAGGCCTTGGCTCAGACTGCTGGTGTCTTGGAATTGTCCAAACCTGAAAATAAAGGGAAACTGGTCTTCTATGCTGGCATGGACAAGGTTAAGTTCAAGAAGCAAGTTGTACCAGGTGATCAATTAGTCATGACGGCTACTTTTGTCAAACGTCGTGGTACGATTGCCGTGGTTGAAGCAAAGGCTGAAGTAGATGGTAAGCTTGCAGCGAGTGGTACTCTTACCTTTGCAATTGGAAACTAAGGAGGTTCTCCATGTTTCGTAAAATTTTGATTGCCAACCGTGGTGAGATTGCGGTTCGCATTATTCGAGCTGCGCGTGAATTGGGCATTGCAACTGTAGCAGTTTATTCAACTGCTGATAAAGAAGCTCTTCACACACTCCTAGCAGATGAAGCTATCTGTATCGGACCTGGTAAGGCGACTGAGTCTTATCTCAATATCAACGCTATTTTATCTGCTGCAGTCTTGACTGAAGCAGAAGCCATCCACCCAGGTTTTGGTTTTCTTAGCGAAAACTCCAAGTTTGCCACGATGTGTGATGAAGTGGGGATTAAGTTCATCGGTCCTTCTGGGGCAGTAATGGATACCATGGGAGATAAGATCAATGCGCGTGAGCAAATGATCAAGGCTGGAGTTCCAGTTATCCCAGGATCTGATGGTGAAGTTCACACGGCTGAAGAGGCGCTTGCAGTTGCAGAAAAAATTGGCTATCCAGTCATGCTTAAGGCATCGGCAGGTGGTGGTGGAAAAGGGATTCGTAAGGTTGAAAAGGCAGAAGACTTGGTCGCAGCCTTTGAAACAGCATCCAGTGAAGCCAAGGCCAATTTTGGAAATGGCGCTATGTATCTTGAGCGTGTGATTTATCCAGCTCGTCATATCGAAGTTCAGATTCTTGCGGACCAAGAGGGTCATGTTGTCCATCTTGGTGAACGGGACTGTTCACTCCAACGGAATAACCAAAAGGTCTTAGAAGAAAGCCCATCCATTGCAATTGGCAAAACCCTTCGTCATGAAATTGGTGCTGCAGCCGTTCGTGCAGCAGAGTCTGTTGGCTATGAAAATGCAGGGACGATTGAATTTCTTCTCGATGAAGCGAGTGGCAATTTCTACTTCATGGAAATGAATACTCGTGTGCAAGTTGAACACCCAGTCACAGAGTTTGTTTCAGGTGTTGATATCGTGAAAGAGCAGATTCGCATTGCTGCCGGTCAACCTTTACCTTTCAAACAAGAAGATATCGTCCTACGAGGTCATGCTATCGAGTGCCGGATCAATGCGGAAAATCCAGCATTTAACTTTGCTCCAAGCCCAGGTAAAATTACCAACCTCTACCTTCCAAGTGGAGGAGTTGGATTGCGTGTAGACTCTGCAGTCTATCCAGGTTATACCATTCCTCCTTACTATGATAGTATGATTGCCAAAATCATTGTTCATGGGGAGAATCGTTTTGATGCCTTAATGAAGATGCAACGGGCACTTTATGAACTTGATATTGAAGGAGTGCAAACCAATGCAGACTTCCAGTTGGATCTGATTTCAGACCGCCGAGTTATCGCTGGTGACTACGATACTTCCTTCTTGATGGAAACTTTCTTGCCAAAATACCAAGAAAAAGAATAGACTTTCAAATAGTATGAGAACTAAAAGGGGGAGTTATGGCTCTATTTAGTAAAAAGGATAAGTATATTCGGATCAATCCTAACCGTTCCGTAAGGCAGAAACCACAAGCCAAGCCTGAGGTTCCGGATGAACTCTTCTCCCAGTGTCCTGGTTGTAAACACACCATTTACCAAAAGGATCTTGGGAGCGAACGAATTTGTCCCCATTGTAGCTATACTTTCCGTATTTCAGCTCAGGAACGCTTGGATTTGACGATTGATTCTGACACCTTTGTGGAGATGTTTACGGGTATTGAAACTCAAGATCCATTAAACTTTCCTGGCTACCAGAAAAAACTAGCTAGTATGCGTGAAAAGACAGGTTTGGATGAAGCAGTACTGACTGGTACAGCTAGCATCAAGGGACAAAAAGTTGCCCTTGGGATCATGGATTCAAACTTTATCATGGCTTCTATGGGAACCGTTGTGGGTGAAAAAATCACGCGCTTGTTTGAGTATGCAACGGTAGAAAACTTGCCAGTCGTTCTCTTCACAGCTTCTGGTGGAGCCCGTATGCAAGAAGGAATCATGAGCTTGATGCAGATGGCTAAGATTTCTGCGGCAGTTCAACGTCATTCCAAGGCAGGACTTTTTTACCTAACTATTTTAACCGATCCGACAACAGGTGGGGTGACCGCTTCTTTTGCTATGGAAGGGGATATTATCCTAGCTGAGCCACAGAGTTTGGTTGGTTTTGCTGGACGTCGTGTTATCGAAAATACAGTTCGTGAGACCTTACCGGATGACTTCCAAAAGGCAGAATTTCTGCTTGAACATGGATTTGTTGATGCAATTGTCAAACGGAGAGAATTGCCTGAAACAATTGCTAAATTAGTAAGATTGCATGGAGGAAGTCGCGGATGAATATTGCAAAAATAGTCAGAGAGGCACGCGAGCAGAGTCGCTTGACTGCACTTGATTTTGCCAATGGAATTTTTGACGAGTTTATCGAATTGCATGGAGATCGCTCTTTCCGTGATGATGGTGCGGTTATCGGTGGAATTGGTTGGTTAGGTGACCAAGCAGTAACTGTCGTTGGTATCCAAAAGGGGAAGAGTCTTCATGATAACCTCAAACGAAATTTTGGGCAACCACATCCAGAAGGCTATCGTAAGGCCTTGCGCCTGATGAAACAGGCAGAAAAGTTTGGCCGTCCAGTTGTGACCTTTATCAATACGGCGGGTGCTTACCCAGGTGTTGGTGCCGAGGAACGTGGACAAGGTGAAGCAATTGCCCGAAACCTGATGGAAATGAGTGATCTCAAGGTTCCAATCATCGCGATTATTATCGGTGAAGGTGGATCTGGTGGGGCTCTAGCTCTAGCCGTAGCTAATCGTGTCTGGATGTTAGAAAACTCAATCTACGCAGTACTTAGCCCGGAAGGATTTGCCTCTATCCTTTGGAAGGATGGAAGTCGTGCTATGGAAGCGGCGGAATTGATGAAAATCACTTCACATGAACTCCTAGAAATGGGAATTGTAGACAAGGTAATCTCAGAGGCAGGACTGTCAAGTAAAGAACTGCTAGGTTGCGTTAAAAATGAATTGCGTGCAGAACTAGATAGGTTGCAAGAACTACCACTCGACCAACTTATCGAAGAACGTTACCAACGTTTTAGAAAATACTAAGAAAATTTAAAAGCTAGAACAAATTGTTCTAGCTATTTTGATAATAGAGCATGGATAAACATCAATACTCTAGATAAATAATAAAAACATATCAATAGTCTATCCTCTATATAGCCCTAATAGAGAGTTTACCATTAGGAGAGAGAAAGAATGAAAAAGACAATACATTTAGGAATCTGTATGATTTTAATGTTCCTGTACATTTATTTAACGCCATTAGGAGCTATAACTCTAGCTAGAACCTTTGGTTTAGGAATGGACAGCTATATAATCTTCCTAGTTGGAGAAGTGTTACTTATTTTCTTTTTATTCGTTTTGTGGTTGAAAAAGAAGAAGATGCTCTTTATCTTTGAGAAAAAGGATTGACGCTGGTCTTATCTCGCTTTCTTGGTAGCTTGTTTCCTTATCTATTCTTTTTTAAATGGATTTAGAATGCAGAATATTCGATTGATTGACCATAGTTTTATTTTCCAAGACCTTCTTTCAGAACTTTACTTAAACGGAAAAGAAACGACTCTATCAAGTCTTATATATTTAATCTTTAATGTTTCGATTGTACCTGTTGTTGAGGAGACAATCTATAGAGGTTATTTTATGAATACCTTCTTTCCGAAGTCGGAGTTTTATTTGGATGTGATCTTGTCTTCTTTCATCTTTGGGCTCAGTCACTTGGTTCTATCCCATCGTGACCCCATCAGTCTCATCATTTATAGTATTCTTGGTCTTCTGTTTGCAGTTACTTATCGAGTTACGGGTAGTCTTCGATTTACTATTGTTTGTCATAGTTTCTATAATGCGATTCCCTATGCTCCGTCGCTCTTATTTTATATCTATTATTTGATTTTTAGATAGTGGAGACAAAGAAAAAAGTGTTTGATATTTGTCGAACACTTTTTCTAATTTGATGGGAAGATAGAGAAATCTCTTTTATCAATTTCTTATTTCTCAATGAGTAGAGCTACCATTTAGGATGAAAAATTGACAGTTGAGGAGATGGACTATAAAATAGATAAAAAAGATATATACTGTAGATGTAAGCTGACAAAAATTTATTTTAAGGAGCTACTTGATAGGACAGGTACAGAAACATTTACAGTTCTTTCATCTGAGGACTTAGAGCAAGTTTCAGGTGGTGGTATGATTTGGTTAGTTGACGATAGACATTGGGATTCGCCATATGCATATAGTTTAGCGACAGAATGGAGTACAATACGTAATAGAATGACTGGTTATGGTAACGGAATTATACCTTAATAGTCTAATAATTTAAAGGGGTAAGTATGAAAAAACTAGGGCATTTGGGAGTCTATACATCACTGGTATTTCTATCGATTTACCTACCAGAGTTAGGGATTATGCATCTAACTAAGTTTTTAGGATGGGGGATAGATGGCTATTCTATCTTTTTAACAGTTGAAGTAATAGCTCTTTTGCTATTATTTATCTACTGGCTCAAAAAGAAAGAGATGCTCTATATTTTTGAGAAAAAGGGTTCAAAGAAGTCAAGATTCTTTTACCTTGTATTTGGTCTAGTGGCTACTTATTTTGAACGTCAATTGGTGGATGCTTTTCAGTTACAGTTTCATCACCTAATTGATAACAAGTATATCTTTCAAGACCTTCTTTCGATTCTATACTCCAATGGGCAACCAACTTTTCTATCAACTGTTCTCAGTTTTAGTTTAACAGTAATCGTCGCACCTATATTAGAGGAACTGATTCATAGAGGGTACTTTATGAATACCTTCTTTCCCCAGTCCAAGTACTATCTGGATGTTATCCTATCTGCTCTTATCTTTGGACTTAGTCATTTGATCCTAACTCACCGAGATCCTATCAGTTTGATTATTTATAGTTTAGGCGGTCTCTTCTATGCCCTTGTCTACCGATGGACAAAGAACTTAAAAATTACCATCCTGTGCCATAGTTTTTTCAACTTTCTCATTTATGCAAAACCCATCTGGATTTTTGTTTATAATTATATCTATTATCATTTTTTTAGATAGTAGGAGGCAAAGAAAAAAGTGTTTGATAATTGTCAAACACTTTTTCTTTTTACTGTTCTTCTGTTACAAACTGGCTGAGCAGTCCGTTGATAAAACGGGCAGATTTTTGATCTGAGAAGTCCTTTGCAAGCTCAATAGCTTCATTAACCGCCACCAACTGTGGGGTGTCGAATGAAGTGATTTCAAAGACTCCCAAGCGAAGGAGGTTTCTCTCCACGAGTGTTAAACGCTCGATGGTCCAACCTGCTTTTAAATGCTGTGTGATTTGCTTGTCTAGTTCTTCCTTTTTAGCCTGAACACCAGAAACTAGCTCTGTCAAAAAGGCTGGAAGTTGCACATCCGTATCTTCACGATCATGAGTATAGGCGAAACGACAAGCAGTTTCGACATCCGTACCGAATTCAAGGCTTATGAGAGCTTGAAAAGCGCATTTACGGAGTTGGCGTCTAGATTCTAATAGTGGACTAGTCATTGAGGAAGTCCTCGTCAAATAGATCTTTCAATTCTGGTTTTGGTGTTTTATCTGGAACGATACCTGCAACGTGAATATTGATAGCAGCGAGTTCTACATCAGCCATATTGCGGACGGCATCTTTAACAGCTTTCTGGATAGCAACAGCTACCTTAGGAACTTTTACTCCGTACTCAAGGTAGAGATAGATATCTGCTGTGAGCTCTTCGTCCACGTTTTTAAGATAAACACCACGGCCAAGAGAAAGTTTTGAAAGGGTGTCAGATACTGATTTGTTTGAAAAAGAGTGAACACCCTCTACTTTTGCAGTAGCAATAGCAATGATTTTTTCAAGTACACGTGGGGCGATAACGATTTCGCCAAGTTGTTCTTCAATTCCCATAGAATGACCTCTTTCTAGAGATTAGGCACGAGAAACGTAAGTTCCTTCTGCAGTGTTGATAACGAGTTTTTGTCCTGCTTCGATGAAGTCTGGAACGTTTACGACAAGTCCAGTTTCCATCGTTGCTGGTTTACCAGAACCTGTAACAGTAGCACCTTTGATAGATGGTTGGGTTTCTGCAACTGTCAATTCGACAGTAGTAGGAACGGTAACACCAATCACTTCAGTTCCGTAGAATTGGATCTTCACTTCTGAGTTTTCAAGAATGTAAAGCAATTCGTTTTCAACGTTGACTACAGGGATTTCGTATTGGTCGTAAGTTTCTGTATTCATGAAGTAGGCTGTGTCATCCATTTTGTACAAGTATTGAGCTGGGACAGTCTCGATGATGGCTTGTTCAAATTTTTCCTCTGGACGGTAGCTTGTGTCAAATGTAGAACCAGTACGGACATCACGCAATTTCATACGCATGATTGTATTTCCTTTACCTGGTTTGTGGTGGCTAGCTTCCAAAACGCGGATCAATTTTCCGTCAGCTGTTTCAAAGGTCATACCAGCCTTTAATTTACTTGCTTCAATCATGTTTTTACCTCTTTAATAAATAATTTACTCTTTATTGTACCATAAAAGACAACATTACTCAAATGTCAGAAGGAGCTTAATTAGTTGACTGGTACGATATTTCCATCTTCGTCTTTAGTAACGAGGACGTATTTTCCATCGACTTCGATATAAAAATTCTTGCTAGTAGCTTGCCCAGCATTTTGAGCCGGTGCTTGATTTTGAACTTGTTGGCTTAGTTGACCACCCAGAGTTTGGCCAAGATTCATGCCCATAAACATGTTCATCCCATTGCCATTCCCTTCGTTGGCAGCTGCAGCAATAAGTGCTTCGTTACGAGCACGGCGTTCTTCGATTTCAATCGTGTTGTACTTCATTGCCACGAGCTCACTATCAAGCTTGCGAACGATATCAAGACTTTCTTGGTCGTAGCTGAGGTCTTCAAGCAAGATGTTAGTTGCTTCAATTCCGTAGAGACCTGTCCAAACCTTGTTGACCTCTTGTTTAGCGAGTTCGTTAAAGGTGTCTTGGTTGGCATTGAGGCTATAGATATCAACCTTGTTTTCGTTGGTATATTTGGCAATGGCAATCGCGATTTTTGGTGCGATATTTTGACGGAGCGTTCCTTGAGCTACATCTTGGAGAGTAAATGGCTGTCCGTCAGTAATTTGACGGCTAACAGAACTCACGTAGAAGAGGACTGGATCTGCTATTTTTACATCAAACAAGCCATAGAAACGGATATTAAGCAGCTGTTGGTAACGTTCGCTGAAGTATTCGACCGCGTTTTGTGTGCCGAACTTATTACCTGCAATAGGTTGCATGCGGATAAAAATAATTTCTTGTTGGGTGATGACTTGTCCACCGAAAGAGAAACGGTTTTTAAAGCTTTCCCAAGTGCCTTTTAAACCACCTTTTTCAAGGAGCCAGGCATTATCACCAGCTTGCCATTCGTGGCTACCAGCTTCGAGGACTTCACCAAGGAAGGTACCGTTGTTTACCAAAACAGCGGTATAGCCTTGGGGAACGATAACCACACTGCCATCCGACAAGAGTCCAGTATTTTGATTGCTGTGACGAGAACGTCCATCGGGGTCTTTAGTGAGTAATTGTCCCTTGATGGCCAAGGCGTCGCCAGAGACATTGTCTGGAAGGACGATGGCTTCCTTGAATTTACTATCATTAAAACTATTTAAGCCTGCTGATAAGGCTGCACGTATAAATCCCATAATTCCTCCTAATTATAAAGCTCGTCTTCATCCACAACATCATAGGTATCCAGTACCCATTGGTTTGGACTGCGAGAGAGATTGGCACCACAGTAGTCGCACTCGCTAACTGCAGAGATTTTCAAAGGGGCGCCACAGTTTGGACAGTGGTCGCTCACAACTTGGTCTGGATTGACTGCTTGCGTTTGGCTACCGTGTTGACGGATAAAGTTTAATTGATACACGGTGAAGAGATCTTTTTTAGGGTCTCCTTCAATGACACGGCGAGTCTCATCGTCAATGACATAGTCCCGCAAGGTAGATGACAGAATCACCACTAAGGTATCGTTTCCGTCAGGATTTTCAATGAACTCCTTGATGCGAACATTTTCGATACAAACTTTCTCTAAAACATTAGTTGTTTTAGATCGAATATGGTCCTCAAGTTGGGTACTGTGTTGGGAGTAGAGACTGGTACTTTCCAAAGCGCGGACAGAGTTCCAATTTTTCTCAGTCCAGGCAACCTGCAATTTAAGGTAGACTTCCTTAACCCAAGATGTGAAGGCTACCGCGTCAAAGTTTGGATCCCCATATTTCACACGACTAATGGCCAGTGTGTTGTGTTCAACTCGACGATGGAGCGTTTGAGAATCATTACTAGTGTAGGTTGAACTCGAATCTCCAGACTTATTCCGCAAGGATTTGACGATAACAACTAGTATGATTCCTCCGACTAATATGAACATAAATCCTAAATAGGGAGAGCTAGCAGAACTGTCAGAGGATGATCCATATCCAGAGCGGTAGTAGTGGTAGGATGATCCGCCAGAACGACTTCCACCTCCACTTGAGCGGCTGCTACTGCGGCTGCTCCCTCCACTTCTGGAATGCCCGACACCTGCATCAACGATTTGAGGCACGGATAGAAAAACAAGTAATAAACAGGTCATTAAAAGAGCGTAAAACTTTTTCATGTGTCTCCTAACTATATGATTGAAAAGGTAGAATTCTGAATTCGAATGATTATTAAACTATTAATAACCTTTAAAATAATCTAAGATATACTAGGCGTTATTTACTAGCATTTAGCTTCTTTATGGAATGGCGCTCGATGAGCCATCCCACAATCCACCCTATTGCTAGCAAGTAATTTTCAAAAGCACCGATAGCATTTACAGGAGAGTGATACTCCATATAATTGAGTAAGTGATTTGTTCCTATTCCAATTCCGCCAATAATGAGAGCAAGAAGTGCGATTCGTAGATAGAACCAATCGTATTTAATATTGATAGCGAGAATAATAATCAATACAGCTAAATTCCATATTCCAATTTCTCGTTGCCAACCAGCAGATATTCCGTACCCGGAGTGGCTTCCCATGTACGATGGAAAGAAAATTTGTAGTATAGAAGCGCCTAACATAGCGATGATGACTAAGACAAATAGCAATCGTAAAAATTTGTTCATTTATTCTCCTTGTCTCATTCTCGTCTTAAAAGTAGAAAAAAGTGTATAAAGAGTAAATTACTCACTTTCTTTCAACTTAGCCAATTCTTGTGCAAGCAGTTTAAGGGCGACTTGTGGGTTGGCTTGGCCTTTGGTTGCCTTCATAAGGAATCCTGTGAAGGCCTTGTCTGCGTTGCGTTTACCTGACTTGAAGTCGGCAACGGCAGCTTCGTTATCCGCAAAGACTTGGTGGATGATTGGGATCAAGACATCTGGATCAGAGATTTGCACCAAGCCTGCTTTTTCCACGTATTCACGCGCGCCACCGCCATTTTTAGCCAGATGGACAAAGACTTTCTTGGCAATCTTAGAAGAGATCGTGCCGTCTTCGATGATGGCAATCATTTCTACTAAGTTTTCTGGTGTTAATTCGATTTGTTCCAGTGTCTTACCTTCGGCGTTCAAGAACTGAGCAACTTCACCTTGGAGCCAGTTAGAGACTTGTTTGGCATCACCACCGAGTGCAACAGCTTTTTCAAAGAAGTCAGAAGTGACTTTGTTTGCCGTCAACTGGCTAGCATCGTAGTCTGATAAGCCAAGGTCAGATACGTAGCGCGCACGACGTTCTTTTGGAAACTCTGGTAATTCAGTGCGCATTTCCTCAATCCACTCATCTGAGATTTCAAAGAGTGGTAGGTCTGGTTCAGGGAAGTAGCGGTAGTCTGCAGCACCTTCTTTGACACGCATGAGGATGGTTGCCTTGTTAGCTTCATCGTAACGGCGTGTTTCTTGGCGAATTTGACCACCTGAGCGAAGGATTTCAGCCTGGCGTTGGACTTCGTATTCGAGACCTTTGCGAACATTTGAGAAGGAGTTGAGGTTTTTCAACTCAGTCTTGGTACCGAATTTCTCTTGACCATAAGGACGAAGGGAGATGTTGGCATCCACACGCATAGAACCTTCTTCCATCTTAACGTCAGAAATGCCAGCGTACTGGATGACTTCCTTGAGAGCTGTTAGATAAGCATAGGCTTCTTCTGGGGAACGCATGTCGGCTTCAGATACGATTTCAATCAATGGCACCCCTTGACGATTGAGGTCAACATAAGAGTAGCCATCTGTACAGTGGGTGTTTTTACCAGCGTCTTCTTCTAGGTGAGCACGTTCGATACCGATTTTCTTAGTCGTACCGTCTTCTAGCTCGACTTCAATCCAACCATTATAACCGATAGGCTCATCAAACTGAGAAATTTGGTAGGCTTTTGGATTATCAGGGTAGAAGTAGTTCTTGCGGTCGAAGTGCATGTGCTTGTGGATGTCCATGTTGAGGGCAAGAGCGGCCTTGATACCAGCATCGACAACACCTTTATTGAGAACCGGAAGTACTCCTGGGAAAGACCAGTCAATCACGTTGGTATTGGCGTTTTGGTCATTTCCGAAGTGGGCAGAAGTTGGTGAGAAGATTTTTGAATTGGTGTTGAGCTCTACGTGGACTTCAAGTCCAATGACTGTTTCAAAGTTCATTAGTTGTCACCTCCAAAAATCACGGGTTGTTGTTTGTGGTAGTCTGTTGTCGCTTCAAAAGCAGCAGCAGCTTGGTAAATGGTTTCCTCAGAGTACTTAGGACCGATCAATTGGAGACCGACTGGGAGACCTTGAGAGAATCCAGCAGGAATTGAAATTCCTGGGAGGCCTGCCAAGTTGACTGGGATGGTCAAAAGATCAGCCAAGTACATGGCAACTGGGTCGTGGTTGAGGGAGTCCAAATCGTAGGCAACACTAGGAGCAGTTGGTCCCAAAATCAAGTCGTAATCCGCAAAGACGTTTTCGAAATCTTGAATGATGAGGGTACGGACTTGTCCAGCCTTTTTGTAGTAGGCATCGTAGTAACCTGATGAAAGACTGAAAGTACCTAGCATGATACGGCGTTTTACCTCTTCACCGAAACCTTGACTACGGCTGTTCACATAGATTTCATCAAGGTTGCTTGCATCTTCTGCGCGGTAGCCGTAACGGATACCGTCAAAACGTTGCAGGTTTGAGGAAGCTTCTGAAGAAGCTATAATGTAGTAAACGGCAACACCGTATTTAGAGTGAGGAAGACTGACTTCTTCGACAATGGCACCAAGTTTTTCAAAGTGTTTGGCTGCCTTGATAATGGTTTCTTTAACTTCTGGGTCAATTCCTTCACCGAGGTATTCTTTAGGCAAAGCAATTTTCATACCTTTGATGTCTTGACCGATTTTTGAAGTAAAGTCGGCAATGCGGACAGGAGCAGAAGTCGAGTCTTTAGTATCTTCGCTGGCAATCGCATTGAGCAAGAGGGCATTTTCCTTAACAGTTGGTGCAAAAGGCCCGATTTGGTCTAGTGAGCTACCGAAAGCAATGAGACCGAATCGAGAAACCGTTCCGTAGGTTGGTTTGAGACCAACAATCCCGTTGAAGGCAGCAGGTTGGCGGATGGATCCCCCCGTATCAGAACCAAGTGACAAGCGGACTTGACCTGAAGCCACAGCTGCGGCAGAACCACTTGATGATCCACCAGGAACCTTGCTGTGGTCCCAAGCATTTTTAGTTGCACCGTAGTGGGAAGTCTCACCTGATCCACCCATGGCAAATTCGTCCATGTTGGTTTTTCCGACAACAATCATGCCCTTGGCTTTTGCATTGGCAACGGCTGTCGCATCAAAGATAGGCTCGTAGTTGTAGAGCATTTTTGAGGCTGCGGTTGTGAGGATGCCGTCTGTAGAGATGTTATCCTTAACAGCCAGTGGAATTCCTGAAAGGACATTATCCGCGTCAATTCCAGCTTCATCAATGGCTTTGGCTTGAGCAAGGGCTTGTTCTTCAGCGATAGTGACAAAAGAATTGATAGCTTTCTCGCGAGACTTGATATCTTCAAGCGTGGCTTGGGTCAATTCAGTAGCTGAAATCTCCTTAGATACAAGGAGGTTGTGCAAGTCTTCAATCGTTTTGTTATTAAAAATCATTAGGCATCTCCTCCATCATCTAGGATAGCTGGTACCTTGATATAGTAATTGTCTTTTTCAGGTACGTTTTTAAACAAGCGATCACGGTCAGTTCCTTCTTCGGCCACATCCGGGCGGAGTACGGTCTTGCGGTCTGCCATGGTCGTAGTAGGTGCGACACCAGTTGTGTCGACTTCGCCTAGCAATTCAACCATGTCAACAATTTTAGACAAGGTTGTCGCAAAGGCAGCAGTTTCTTCTTCAGAGAATTTTAATTTTGAAAGATTGGCAACGTGTGTTACCTCTTCTTGCGTAATTTTCATCTTGCATCCTTTCGTGAAATGATGATTTTTAGTCTGTTCTATTTTACCATATTTTCCTATAAATAAGGGAGCCAAACTGAAAAGAAATAGAAATTGAAAAATCGCTTTTAATTCGCTATAATGGTTAAACTAGAGAATAGAAAAAATAAGAGTTAGGATAGAAATATGTTCCATCAATTTATCACCAGATCTCAGACGGTTCCTCCTCCCATTTCGCTCTTTTGGTATGGGATTATGATGCTTACTTTAGTACTTTGTATTTATGGAGCACTTGTTTATCACAAAAATCCGAAATTTGTCCGCTTGTTTAAGGGGATTCAGATTCTCCAGTTACTTGCCCTATATAGTTGGTATGTTGGTTTTGGGATTCCCTTTTCTAACAGCCTTCCTTTTTATCATTGTCGTTTGGCTATGTTTGCGGTGGTTTTCTTGCCCGATAAATGGCGGAGCAAGCAATATTTTGCTCTCTTAGGAGCAAGTGGAGCGGTCTTTGCTTTGGTTTACCCGGTTTTTGACCCCTATGATTTCCCCCATATCACCAGTTTTTCCTTTTTGATTGGCCACTATGCCCTTCTAGTGAATTCCTTGGTTTATTTGATGAATCACTATGACAAGACCTTGCTTAAGAAGTATATGATTGTAGCCTATACCTTTGTTCTCAATCTCTTTCTAGTTGGGGTTAATCAGGTGACGGGTGGAAATTATGGTCTCTTAAGAGATACCCCGTTTATCTCGAATGCTCCTCTATGGCTAAAGTACCTTCTTGTGTCCGTCATCCTTTCGCTGGCTCTGGTTCTCTTTGATATCTTGTTCAAAAAACGGTGGAAAAAGAGAAATCAGACACAATCTGTGCTCTAGCTTGCCTTTTCGTCAGACGAGCAATTGAAAAACTCCCTAAAATCCGATATAATGGAGAGTCGAAAGGAATGGTAAAATCCAATGTAAACATCATTCTTAGCTACTGAAACAACTAAAAATAGAAAATCAAAGAAAGAGAACTTATGACTATTCAAGAAGAAATTAAGAAACGTCGTACTTTTGCTATCATCTCCCACCCGGACGCCGGGAAAACAACCATCACTGAGCAGTTGCTCTACTTTGGGGGTGAGATTCGTGAGGCTGGTACTGTAAAAGGGAAGAAAACAGGGACTTTTGCCAAATCTGACTGGATGGATATTGAGAAACAACGTGGGATTTCGGTCACGTCATCTGTTATGCAGTTTGACTATGATGGCAAGCGCGTGAATATCCTCGACACACCAGGGCATGAGGACTTCTCAGAAGATACCTATCGTACCTTGATGGCGGTGGATGCTGCGGTCATGGTCGTGGACTCTGCCAAGGGTATCGAGGCCCAAACCAAAAAATTGTTTGAGGTTGTCAAACACCGTGGCATTCCAGTCTTTACCTTTATGAACAAGCTGGACCGTGACGGTCGTGAGCCACTGGACCTCTTGCAAGAACTAGAAGAAGTCCTTGGCATTGCGAGTTATCCAATGAACTGGCCAATCGGGATGGGGAAAGCCTTCGAAGGCTTGTATGACCTCTATAACCAACGCTTGGAACTCTATAAAGGAGATGAGCGTTTTGCCAGTCTGGAAGAAGGGGATAAGCTCTTTGGAAGCAATCCTTTCTACGCTCAGGTTAAGGACGATATCGAACTGTTGCAAGAAGCAGGAAATGAATTTTCAGAAGAAGCTATTCTTGCAGGAGAACTGACTCCGGTCTTCTTCGGTTCAGCTCTGACTAACTTTGGGGTTCAGACCTTCCTTGAGACCTTCCTTAAGTTTGCTCCAGAACCTCATGGACACAAGAAAACAGACGGAGAAATTGTGGATCCTTATGACAAGGATTTCTCAGGATTTGTCTTTAAAATCCAAGCCAACATGGACCCTCGTCACCGTGACCGCATCGCCTTTGTCCGTATTGTATCGGGCGAATTTGAGCGAGGAATGAGTGTCAATTTGCCTCGTACTGGTAAGGGGGCCAAACTATCGAATGTGACTCAGTTTATGGCGGAAAGTCGTGAAAATGTGACCAATGCCGTGGCAGGTGATATTATCGGGGTTTACGATACCGGTACTTATCAAGTTGGGGATACCTTGACAGTTGGAAAAAACAAGTTTGAATTTGAACCACTGCCAACCTTTACTCCTGAAATTTTCATGAAAGTTTCTGCTAAGAACGTCATGAAACAAAAATCCTTCCACAAGGGGATTGAGCAACTGGTGCAAGAGGGAGCCATTCAGCTTTATAAGAATTACCAAACAGGCGAGTATATGCTAGGCGCTGTTGGTCAACTCCAGTTTGAAGTCTTTAAGCACCGCATGGAAGGCGAGTACAATGCCGAAGTGGTCATGAGCCCAATGGGTAAAAAGACCGTTCGCTGGATCAAGCCTGAGGACTTGGATGAACGGATGTCATCAAGCCGAAATATCTTGGCTAAAGACCGTTTTGACCAACCTGTCTTCCTCTTTGAAAATGACTTTGCTCTTCGCTGGTTTGCGGACAAGTATCCAGACGTAGAGTTGGAGGAGAAGATGTAAATCGTTACAAATGACTAGCAACACAAAGTTGCTATCATTTAACGGTAACCGCTATGGCGGTTTACCTAAACGCTTCACTAGGTAAAACCCACGAATGGTATCGATTCGTGGGTTTTGCCGTCGTAACATAAAGGAAGCGAACTAGCTAACTGCCTTACTAACTACGTTTGGCAAATAGAATCGATTTGCCAAACTCCGTGTCGTAGTGTAAAATCGGCTTACCTAAACGCTTCACTAGGAAAAATCCACGAATTTTATCGATTCGTAGATTTTTCCGTTGTAACGGGTAGTGAGAGGGCTAGCAACCTGCCTCACTAATTCATCGGCGAAAAATAATCGTTTTCGCCTCTTCGTGTCGTAGATTTCGGCTATTAATTAGTATGGCATTTTGCTTAAATGCGTCGTAAGAAAAGTCCGTGAATGCTTTCGATTCGTGGATTTTTTTGTTGGAAAGGCTAGAAAGTTACCTCGGCTACCGGCCTCATTGATTCATTTGTGAAACTGCCTTTAAATACTCTATTCCTAAAAGTCTGTGGATGCTATTGATTCATGGACTTTTTCTATATTTTGAATAAAAATCAATTCCCTGAGTGATTGGAATTATTTGCTCAAATTTTAAAGCATTTGGAAATGGTTAAAAATAAATAAAATATATTAACAGAACAATAAAATGAAAATTATATTGAAAAAACAGAATAGATTTGAAATAAAGTCATTTTTGAAATCATTTTCTTTCTTTAGAGTGTGTTATAGATATTGAATTGTCGGTATATTTGGTATATAATAAAAAGATAGTATTTTATAGGTGAATAAATTCTTTTTTATCTTTTTTATATAGAGGGAAGTAACATGTTTTTTAGACGCCAGAAAGGTGAATATAGAGAAACAGACCGTGTGACACGGTACAAATTAATCAAATCAGGGAAGCATTGGCTACGGGCCTCGACTTCCCTTTTTGGCTTATTTAAGGTGATGCGTGGAAGCGCGGATACGAGCCAAGTAAAGACAGAAATGGTTGAAAAGCAAGAAGGTCAGAAGTTGACGGGCTTGGATGTCTTGAAAGGGATAGCAGCTACGGGGACGATCTTAGGTGGTTTTGCTGCGACGCAAACGCGTGTTTATGCCAATGATGCAGTCGCTGTTGAAAAGACTGTCGAATCAAAAGATACCTTGGCGACGAGAGATTCAGTAGTACTGGGGACGACTCAGGATCATCAAGATACTGCTAGCTTGTCTCTGTCTACCAGTCAAAGCCAGTCATTGTCAGAATTAAATTCGCAGAGCGCCAGTCAATCTGCCTCTACGAGTCAGTCCATCAGTGCCTCAAGCTCTTCTAGTATGAGCCAGTCGATGAGCCAATCTGCTTCTACTAGTCAATCTTTGGCAAACAGTCAAAGTGTAACTGCTAGTTCAAGTGAATCCCTTGGAACACAAAATCAAGCGAATAGTAATCTGTCAGAGAGAGCTTCAGTTGGTGTTCAAAGTCAGTACCAAGCAAGTGAGCCAGCTCGGGAGACAGTGAAAGAATCACAACCTTCAAAAGAATTAAAAGCAGTTGATTTTTCTACAGAATCCTTGCCTCAAAGTGAGTCTGGTCTTGTAAAGAATGAAGATGTGACGGCTGAATCAGGTCTCACAATGACTTCCGTTGCCATGACGGAAAAACAAAATGAAGAAAAACGGAAGAAATTAGAGGCCTTGTCTGCTGAGATTGGGCAGTTTCTAGCTCAAGCGCAGGGACTTCCGAACTCGGATGAGGCGATCACGAAGGCTAGTCTAACGAAGAATGAGATAGCAGAAGCCTTGAAAGGTGAGGCTTCTGACCTTGCCACTATCCTACAAAAAGCTACAGAAGCTCGAAACAGTATTGCAAATGCTGTATTACGTGCCAACTCTGGACTTCGTGACAGCAGAAATGGACAAGCTTTGACCCAAGCTTCAAATACCGCTAGCTTCAGAGCTGCTAGGGATACTGAGAAGCCAGAACTTCAGAAAATAACCGTTACAGGTGGCGCAGTTCTAGAAGGGCAAAAATTTAAAATTTATCGAGAAGAAAATTTTTCTGGGACCATTGAGTTTACTGATAACAGTGGTCGAATTGAACATGCAAAATTTGTTCCTACTGCTGTTCCCGCGGCCTATCCGGCTACTTCAACCGTTGTCTCATTCACTACGAGTAATGGTCAAAGTATCAGCATGATTGTTCCGACAAATAAACTAGCCAAAGATGGAAATGCTACAGCATCAAATCCTTTCACCGTTTCAATCACGGGTTCTGTTGGAAAAAATCAAGCAGTAAATAGTTTGTGGACTCGTTATGTTTTCACCTATGATCAGGAAGGTAATTTTAGCGGAAATACTACTGACGTAGGTCTTGTAAAAGATTTAACAGCCAACCCTGCCGCAATTCAATTTGAAGTCCATGCTCAGTCTGAAAAGTACGAACCAGCTATCAATGCTGAGGTGAATCGAAACTTTACTCTAACTGCCAATTCAGGGACTGTTTCTGTTGGTGAAGCCAGTCAGTACATCACGAATGCTACAGGGACGCCAGAATTACCTACTACAGGAATTACTAAGGGAACTAGAACAACCTATACTTGGAAATCTGGAACCAATACGAATTTGTCTGCTGGTCGGCATACTTTGACAGCGGTGGTAACTTATCCAGATGGAAGTACGGATGAAATTGACGTGAGCTTTACTGTGCGCCCTCAGACGCCAAGGATAGAGAATCAATATCTTAACGAAAAAGGTGGGCTCTCAAATCAAGCGATTACGGTAGATGGGGTTGCTCCAGGTGGGACAGTTACTTTAACAATTGCAGGTGAAACATTTACTAAACAGGCAACGGGGAGTTCTACCAGTGTAACCTTTACTGCAACTGACTTGAAGAAAGTATATGATCGCAATGGAGGACGACTTCCTAGTGGACCAGTGACTGGTAGTACGACAGTGGATGGTTTGGTTTCAGATACATTTAATGGGCAAATCACGCCAAATCAAGCGTCAATTTCAGTAAGTAATAGCCAATCAGCATCGGTAAGCTCAAGCCAATCCGCTTCAGCGAGCGCGAGCCAGTCTGCCTCAGTAAGCTCAAGTCAGTCAGCATCTGCAAGCTCAAGCCAATCAGCCTCAGTAAGCGCCAGCGAATCCGCTTCAGTAAGTGCTAGTCAATCTGTTTCAGTAAGTTCGAGCCAATCAGCATCTGTAAGTTCGAGCCAGTCAGCTTCAGCGAGTGCAAGTGAGTCAGCCTCAGTAAGCTCGAGTGAGTCAGCCTCATTGAGTGCTAGCCAATCTGCATCGGCAAGTTCGAGTCAGTCAGCGTCAGTCAGCGCGAGTCAATCTGCATCATTGAGTGCAAGTCAATCTACCTCAGTAAGTTCAAGCGAATCTGCTTCAGTGAGCTCAAGCCAGTCAGCTTCAGTAAGCACCAGCCAATCCGCCTCAGTCAGCTCCAGCCAGTCAGCTTCAGTCAGCTCGAGTCAATCTGCTTCATTGAGTGCTAGTCAGTCCGCATCAGTAAGTTCGAGTGAATCTGCGTCAGTGAGTGCTAGTCAGTTCGCGTCTGTAAGCTCAAGTCAATCTGCGTCTGTAAGTTCAAGCCAGTCAACATCTGCAAGCTCAAGCCAATCAGCCTCAGTAAGCGCCAGCGAATCCGCTTCAGTAAGTGCTAGTCAATCTGTTTCAGTGAGCTCGAGTCAGTCAGCATCGGTAAGTTCGAGCCAATCCGCTTCAGCGAGCGCGAGTCAATCAGCTTCAGTGAGCTCAAGTCAATCAGCATCGGCAAGTGCCAGTCGATCAGCTTCAGTGAGCGCAAGTCAGTCAGCATCGGTAAGTTCGAGTCAATCAGCTTCAGTAAGTGCTAGTCAGTCAGCATCTGCAAGCTCGAGTCAGTCAGCTTCAGCCAGCGCGAGCCAATCCGCTTCAGTGAGTGCGAGCCAGTCAGCCTCAGTAAGCGCTAGTCAATCTGTTTCAGTAAGTTCGAGCCAATCAGCATCAGTGAGTGCCAGTCAATCCGCATCAGTAAGTTCGAGTCAATCCGCCTCAGCGAGCTCGAGCCAATCCGCCTCAGTGAGTGCTAGTCAGTCTGCTTCAGCGAGTTCGAGTCAGTCTGCCTCAGTAAGCTCTAGTCAATCTGCATCATTGAGTGCAAGCCAGTCAGCTTCGGTAAGTGCTAGTCAGTCTGCCTCAGTAAGCACAAGTGAATCAGCGTCAGTGAGCTCGAGTCAATCCGCTTCAGTGAGCTCGAGTCAATCCGCTTCAGCAAGTTCGAGCCAATCAGCATCTGCAAGTGCTAGCCAGTCAGCGTCCGTAAGCTCAAGTCAGTCTGCTTCAGCAAGTGCGAGTC